>JBAUXQ010000302.1:0-5023 GCA_049584355.1 Roseiarcus sp.
CTCGCGGGGCCGACGCAGGCGCGGGCCTTGTGCGGCTGCGAGAGGCGACCTGCCTGAGCTTGTCCATGTAAATGTACACGATCGGCGTGGTGAAGAGAGTGAGCACTTGCGACACCAGCAACCCGCCGACGATTGCATAGCCCAGGGGTTGCCGGATTTCGGACCCGGTTCCGGTTCCGAGCATCAGCGGAACGCCGCCGAACAGCGCGCACATGGTCGTCATCAGAATAGGCCGGAAGCGGAGGAGGCAGGCGTGATGGATCGCATCCTCGGAGGAAAGACCCTCACGGCGCTGCCCTTCGAGGGCGACGTCGATAAGCATGATGCCGTTCTTCTTCACGATCCCGATCAAGAGGATGATGCCGATGATACCGATCACATCAAGAGGGCGGCCAACCAGCATGAGCGTGACCAAGGCGCCGAGACCTGCCGCGGGCAGCGTCGACAAGATCGTCAGTGGGTGGATCGTACTCTCGTAGAGCATGCCGAGGATGATGTAGACTGCGAACAGCGCTGCGAGGATCAACGGCGGCGTGGTGCTGAGCGAGCTTTGGAAGGCCTGCGCGTTGCCCTGGAAGCTCGTCGCGATCGACCGCGGTAAGTGAAGATCGGCGGTCGCTTTTTGTACTGCTGAAACGGCTGCGCCGATCGTCGCGCTTGGCGCCAGATTGAAGCTCAGGGTAACCGATGGGAACTGGCCCTGATGATTGATTACGATCGGGGTCACCGCCGGAGTGAGGCTGGCGATTTGGCTTAGGGGCACCATCGTGTTGTTTTGCGACAGGACATAGATGCGCTGGAGCGCATTGGGTCCGAGCTGGTATTGCGGATTGACTTCGAGGATCACGTAGTACTCGTTAAGCGCCGCGTAGATCCTCGCGATGTGACGCTGGCCGAACGCATCGTAGAGTGTGGAGTCTATCGTCGCCGGCGTGATGCCGAACAGCGCCGCGGCCGGACGGTCGATCTGAACCCTCTGGGTGCGGCCGGGCGCCTCCTGATCGCTGGCGACAGCGGTCAGTTCCGGTAAATCCTTCAGCTTCGCCATGAGTTTCGCCGCGTAGAGATTGAGCTCGTCCTGGTCGATGTCGACCAGAGTGTATTGATACTGCGTCTTCGATAGCCGGCTGCCGATGGTGATGTCCTGCGCCGCCTGCATATAGAGCCTCATCCCCTGAACCTGCTGCACGGCCTTCGACAGGCGAGCGATCACCTGGTCGGCGGTTACGCTTCGTTCGCCATGGGGCTTCAGGGTTATGAACACGCGGCCGTCGTCCTCGGTGACGGTCGGGCCGCCCGGCCCGATATAGCCGACCGCGGAGGCGACTGCCGGGTCGCGGGCGGCGATTTCGAGGATCGCTCGCTGCCGTTCCTTCATCCCGTCGGGCGAGACATCCGCCGCCGCTTCGCTGATGCCGACGATGAGGCCGGTGTCCTGTTGCGGGAAGAAGCCCTTGGGGATGACGACGAACAGATATCCGGTCGCGGCTACAGTGGCGAGCATGACGCCGAGCGTGATCCGGCGATATCTAAGCGCGACGATCAGGCCGCGATCATAAATATGCACGAGCCAGGTGAAGAACGCTTCGAGCGCGCCCGAAATCCGGCCCTCCTTCACATGCCCCGCGGGCGGCAGCAATTTTGCGCAGAGCATGGGCGTGAGCGTCAGCGAGACGATCACCGAGACCAATATCGAAACGGCGACGGTCACGGCGAATTCCCGGAACAGGAGTCCGACCACGCCGCCCATCAGGAAGAGGGGGATGAAGACCGCGACCAGCGAAATCGAAATCGAGAGGATGGTGAAGCCGATCTCTCCCGCCCCGTCGAGGGCCGCCTGCATCGGTGACGCCCCGCCCTCCATGTGCCGCACTATGTTCTCGACCATGACGATGGCGTCGTCGACCACGAAGCCCACCGCAATCGTAAGCGCCATCAAGGACAGATTGTCGAGGCTGTAGCCGAGTACGAACATCACCGCGAATGTGCCGATGAGGGAGATCGGGACCGAAATCGCAGGAATGACAGTCGCCCAAAGCCTGCGCAGGAAGAGCGCGATGACGCCGATGACCAGGGCGATCGTCAGAAGCAAGGTGAAGCGCACGTCGGCGAGGCTCGCCGCGATGGTCTGGGTCCGGTCGGATACAATTTTGACGTCAATGCCCGGCGGCAGCGAGGCCCGGAGTTGCGGTAGGGCTTTCTTGATTGCGGCGACGGCCGACATGACATTGGCGCCGGGTTCCCGAAACACGGACAGCACCACAGCCGGCTTGCCGTCGAGCCAACCTCCAAGCGTCGTGTCAATGGGCGCCTTGATCGTGCGTCCGATGTCCCGGATGCGAATCGGCGCCCCGCCCCGATAGGCGACGATCGCGTCGTCAAAGCCCTCAACGGTCATCAGCTGGTCATTGGTTTGGAGCGCCGCTGCCTGTTGACTGCCGTAGAGCAGGCCCGTCGGCTGAACGACGGTGAGGTTCGCAAGCGCGGTGCGGACTGTTTCGAAATCGAGATTCATCGCGGCGAGCTGGGCCGGATTGAGCTCGATTCGGATCGCCGGACTTAGGTTACCGCCGACCGTCACGAGGCCGACGCCCGGGACTTGCGAGACCTTCTGAGCCAGGATCGAGTACGCATAGTCGCTAACCGTCATGATCGGCAACACGTCGGACGTCATCGCCACCAGCAGGATTGGCGTGTCGGCCGGATTGGTCTTGCGGTAGATCGGCGAGGTCAGGAGCGAGATCGGCAATTGAGCTTGCGTGGCGTTGATCGCCGCCTGCACGTCTTCGGCCGCCGAATCGACGGTGCGGCTACGGTCGAACTGCAGCGTGATCTCGACGAATCCCGTGCCACTGCTCGAAGTCATTTGACTTAAGCCGGGAATCTCGCCGAACTGGCGTTCGAGTTGAGTCGTCACCGAGGACGCCATCGTTTGCGGGTCCGCCCCGGGCATCTGTGCGGTAACCTGGATCGTGGGCGTATCAATATTGGGCAACGCAGCCACGGGAAGCAGCCGGTAGCCGACGATCCCCAGCCCTACGACCGCCACCATCATGAGCGCGGTTGCGATCGGTCTCGTGATGAAACCGCTGGAGAGGTTCACGGCAGCATTCCGGAACTGGCGGTCGAGGGGTTCGGCGCCTCGGATGGCGCTGTCGGTGCGACGAGCGTCCCCGGCGTCAGCCGATACTGACCCTGGACGACGACGGTTTCGCCGGCCTGCAATCCCTTCGAAATGAGCGCGACCCCGCGCCGTCGCTGCGCGACCTCGACCGGCCTGACCGAGACCCTTTTGTCTTCGCCGACCACATAGACGAATTGCCCTTTGTCGTTCTGCTGCAGGGCGTTCGTCGGTATCGTCAGCGCGTTGGGGACGACGGAGGTTGTCAGGTCGACATTGACGAATGTCCCGGGCCAGAGCTGGCGCTCATGGTTTGGAAAGATCCCCTTGAGCTGAACAGTCCCAGTCGTCGTGGCCGCCTGATTGTTGATGGCGAGCAGCGTGCCGGCATCAAGCTGTTTCGAACCGCTTTGATCATAGACCGTCGCGTGAACCGGGCCGCGCGCCATGGCCTCCTGGACCGAGGCGATATCGGCGTTCGGCAAGATGAAGACGACGCTGATCGGGTGCACCTGCGTCAGAACCACGATGCCGGTCGTGTTCGTTGGCTGGATCAGGTTGCCGATCTGGATCTGCAGCAGCCCGGTCACGCCGTCGAAGGGCGCCCGAAGGGTCGTATAGTCCAGCTGCGTCTGGTCGCTTTTGACCAATCCTTCGTCGGTCACCATCGCTGCCGCGTCTTGGGCCACGATAAACTGCTGGTCGGCGACCTGCTGCAGCGCGATCGAATTCTCGGTCCCGAGCTTTTGATAGCGAGCGAGATCCGATTCCGCCTGGGCGTGAAGGGCGGTGTCCTTGGCCAATTGTCCTTGCGCCTGCGCCAAAGCCGCCTCGTAGAGACGCGGGTCGATCTTGGCGAGGATATCGCCCTTTTTGACCACCTGGCCTTCGATAAAATCGACCTCCTCGAGCACGCCCGTCACCTGGCTCTGGATCGAGGCCGTATTCAGAGCCTCAACGGTTCCAATGCCGGAAAGCACAATCGGCTCGTCGCGCTGTTGCACCAGCGTGGTGACAACCGGGACCGGGGATGTGGGCGCGGGCGCCGAGGCGGGCTCGTCGGCAGACCTGAAATGAACGAGAGCGAACGCCGCGGCGCCCAAGGCGACGACAGCCAGTCCCGATTTGTAAGGCGCGCGCATGCGAACGCTCCCTTAGAGCGCGGGGCGCACGCGCGACAAGGCTCAGCGCCGGCCTGCGCGGGGAAACCTTAGGCTTGAGCCAATCATATAGCTCAGTCCACTAGGATGTGGAGCCCAACCCGGCCGGACTCAGCCACGCTGCGCCTGCGCGACGATCTGCTCCCGAAAGACGCGTTCCCTGCATGCCCTAGGCCGCGCCGCTGGGCGCTCGGCGACGTCGTCGACCCGCGCTGCTAGGATCACCGCAACTCCGCCGTGAACTTCTGGATCTTCTTGCAGGCGGTCTCAAGCTTGTCGAGCGAGGTCGCGTAGGAAACCCGGAAGTTCGGCCCCTGGCCGAAGGCGCTGCCCTGGACCGCCGCGACGCCTTCCTCTTCCAGAAGCTCGGTGACGAAATCGACGTCGCTCTCGATCACCTTGCCCGACGGCGCCTTTTTGCCGATCGCGCCGGCGCAGGACGGATAGACGTAGAAAGCGCCTTCCGGCTTCGGACACAGCAAGTGCTTCGCCTGGCCGAGCATCGAGACGACGAGGTCGCGCCGTTCCTCGAACGCCTTGCGGCGGACGGGAATGAAGTCCTGCGGCCCGTTCAGCGCCTCGACCGACGCCCATTGGGCGATCGTGCATGCGCCGGACGTCTGCTGGCCCTGGACCATGTCCATCGCCTTGATCAGCTCTGGCGGCCCGGCGGCGTAGCCGATGCGCCAGCCGGTCATCGCATAGGCCTTGGAGACGCCGTTCATCGTGAGCGTGCGCGGCT
>JBAUXQ010000303.1:0-4482 GCA_049584355.1 Roseiarcus sp.
CGGCAGAGGCGGCCATCGCTTCGGCATGCGGGACGAGGGCGGTTGCGGCCGCCGTGGGGTTGAGCCCGCGCGGCGAGCGGGTGAACAGGGTGACGCCGAGCGCATCTTCCAGCGCGTCGATATGGCGCCCGACCGTCGGTTGGGTCAGCCCGAGCCGGCGCGCGGCGGCGCTCAGGCTCAAGTCGCGCGCGACCTCGAGGAAGGTGCGCAGTTCGTCCCAGGCGGGCTCGCGGCGGCCCATACGAAAATGTATAGCTGATGTAGATAAATATGCAATTCCGCAGAGGCCGTGGAGAGCGTATCGAGGAAGCGTCGAAGCGGCGCGCCTGGCGCCTTCGGCGCGAGGAGGCAAGACAATGACCGCGATCGTCACCCGCTTCGCCGATCAAACCCCGTCCGCGCCAGTCATGCGGTCCGACGCGTCATCCTCGCCTGCTGGCGTCAAAACCATCCTGCGCCTCGAGGGCGCGGCCGCCTTCGCCGCGGCGATTGCGCTCTACGCCCACGCCGGCTTTTCCTGGCCGCTGTTCGCGCTCCTCATTCTCGCGCCGGATCTGGCGATGCTTCCCTATCTCATCGGCCCGAGGGCGGGCGCGGCGGCCTACAATCTCGTCCACACTTACGCGCTCCCCCTGCCGCTTGCGCTCGCCGGCTTTTGGTTTGCCTCGCCGATCCTGGCGGCCCTTGGCCTGATCTGGATCGCCCACATCGGCATGGACCGCATGCTCGGCTATGGCCTCAAATACGCGAGCGGCTTCGCCGACACCCATCTCGGCCGCATCGGCCGGAACTGACCCCGACCCTTGAACAGCCGAGAACCGCGATGCGCGTGCATGCCATTCAGACCGGCCGGGTCAAGATCAAGGCGAGCCAGGTCGTGGGGCGGGGGCATGGGCTCATGCGTCAATTCGCGCCGCTGATCGACAGCGAGTGGTCCCCCTGGCTGCCGACCTTCGCCTATGCGATCGAGCATCGCGACGGCGTCATCCTCGTCGATACCGGCGCTTCCGCCGCCGCCAAAAGCCTGCCGCGCTGGCATCCCTACTTTCGCAACGCCGTGCGTTTCGACATCGAACCGGATGAGGAAGCGGGGCCGCAATTGCGGGCGATCGGCATTGGCTCGGGCGACGTCAGGCGCGTCGTGATGACCCATCTGCATATCGATCACGACGGCGGACTGGGAGCGTTCCCGACCAGCGAAATTCTGGTCAGCCCCGGCGAGCTTGAGCGCGCGTCGGGGATCGCCGGCCGGCTTCGCGGCTACCTGCCGCAACGCTGGCCCAAGCACTTCGATCCGAAGCCTCTCGTCCTCGACGCCGGCCGACATGGGCCGTTCGCGCGCTCGAAACGTCTCACAGCCGACGGCGCGGTCGTCGCCGTGGCCACGCCCGGCCACTCGCCCGACCATCTCTCGGTCATCGTCGAGAATGGAGACAAGGCCGTCTTCATCGCCGGCGACGCGTCCTACAGCGAGGCGACGATGCTCGCCGGAGCGATCGACGGCGTCAGCGACGACGAGGGGCAAGCGGCGGCGACGCTCGCCGCCATTCAGACGTTCGCCGCGTCGACGCCGACGATCTATCTGCCGGCGCATGATCCGGACGCGGCGCGTCGGCTGGCCGAGCGGCGCCCCCTCGCCCCGCATCAGCGGGGAGAGGGTCGGGGTGAGGGGCGCGGCGATTGGCCGCTCGGTTCGGGCTCGTCCTGCCCCTCATCCTAACCTTCTCCCCGCACACGGGGAGAAGGGACCGCGGGCCGCGCGGCGCGATCAGTCCATTACCGCGTGCGCCGCCGCTTCGCGCGAGGCAGCGGCCTCCACGGCTTTCGGCGAGCGGATGAGGGCGAGCAGCGGGAAGGCGCAGAGCGAGATGAAGGTCATGAACAGGAAGTCGTTCGAATAGGCCATCGCCGCCGCTTGCTGGGTGATGACGCCTTCGAGCATCGCCAGACTCGGCATTCCGTGCCCGGACAGCATCGAGGCGTTCGGCATTCGCATCGCGTCGCTGAACGGCGTCACGTGCTCGACAAGCTGGCTGTGGAACATCGTGATCGAGCTGGTCAGCCGGGCGATGACGATCGAGATGCCGACCGCCGAGCCGATGTTGCGGATCAGCGTCCATAGCGCGGCGCCTTCGGTCCTAAGCTCGCCCGGCAGGCTGGCGAAGGCGATGGTGTTGAGCGGCACGAAGATAAAGCCGAGGCCGAACCCTTGGGCGACGGAATTGATCGCGATCGCCTGGCCTGAGACGTCGAGCGACCAGCCGGTCATCAGCCACAGCGACGACGTCGCCAGCACGAGGCCGATGAAGATGAGAAGACGGGCGTCGACCTTGCCGCTGAGCCGCCCGACCAGGAACATCGCCACGAACGTGCCGATGCCGCGCGTGCCGAGCAGATAGCCGCTCGACAGCACCGGGTAGCCGAGCATGTTCTGGATGAACGGCGTCACCAGCGCCATGGTCGCGAGCAGGATGATGCCGACCAGGAACATGAATACAAGGGCGATGGAGAAATTCCAGTCGCGGAAGATCCGCACGCTGATGAACGGCCGCTTGGAGGTGAAGCAGTCGGCGAGAAAGAAATAGAAGCCGACGACGGAAAGGACCGCCTCGGCGATGATCTCGGGCGAATTGAACCAATCGAGCTGTTCGCCGCGATCGAGCATCATTTGCAGCGACCCGATGCCGAGCGAGAGGCTCAGGAAACCGAACCAGGAGAAGGGAACGTCGCGCCGGGTCGGGGTCTCGCTCATGAAGATCCAAAGTCCGACGGTGGTAAGGATTCCGAACGGCAGGTTGACGAAGAACACCCAGCGCCAGGAATAGGAATCGGTGAGAAAGCCGCCGAGCGTCGGCCCCATGATCGGCCCGAGCATCACTCCCATGCCCCAGATCGCCATCGCCGAGCCCCGCTTGTTCGGCGGAAAGATATCGAGCATCACCGCCTGGCTGAGCGGCACCAACGCTGCCCCGAACACCCCTTGCAACAGCCGGTAGGCGACCATCTGCTCGATCGAGAGCGCGACGCCGCACAGCATCGAGGCGACGGTGAACCCGGCGGTGCAGACGATGAACAGCTTCTTGCGGCCGAACCGGGTCGCCATCCAGCCAAGCGGCGAGGTCATGATCGCGGCGGCGACGATGTAGGAGGTCAGAACCCAGTTGATCTGGTCCTGCGTCGTCGCCAGCGAGCCCTGCATATAGGGCAGGGCGACGTTGGCGATCGTCGTGTCGAGCGCCTGCATGATGGTGGCCATCATGATGCAGACCGTCAACAGCCATTTCAGCGTCGGCGAGATGGTCTCGTAGAGCGGCGGGGCAGGGACGGCCGCGTTCATCTGATGACGGCCGTCCTCGCGCCGAGAAGGGTGTCAACGTAGCCGACCACCCATTGCTTGACTCCTTCAAGCGTGCCCGCAAGCGTGCGTGTGCGCCCGGTGTCAATCGTCAGATACGTGCTCATGCCCGCCCGCAGGCCCGTCGTGTCCTCGTTCGGATCGAAGCAGAACCGAAGGGGCACCCGTTGGACGACCTTGACCCAATTGCCGGTCGCGTTCTGCGGCGGCAGAATTGCAAATTGCGCGCCCGTGCCGGGCGCGATCGAGCAGATCGCGCCCTTCCATTCCCGGTCGGGAAAAGTGTCGACGCTGACCGTCGCCGGCAGGCCGGTATGGACGTAGGTCAGGTCCGATTCCTTCGGATTGGCGTCGACCCACAGTCCCGTGTTGGCGACCACAGCGAACACCGGCTGGCCAGCCGCCGCCACGCGTCCGAGCTCGATCTCCGGCACCTGTGTCGCGACGCCGTCGATCGGCGCGAGCACCTTGGTGTTGCGCAGGTTGCGCTCCGCGTCGTCGACGGCGGCGTTCGCCTGCATGTAGTCGGGGAACTGGTCAATCTTCGTGCCGGGGCCCCCGCCGAGCTTCACCGTCACGGTCGCCTGCTGCCATTTGACAAACTCGAGGATCTGCTTGGCCTGGATGAGGTTGGCCATCGAGGTGTCGCGATCCGCGGTCGTCCCCGAGCCGTGCGACGCAAGATCGTTCTTGCGGTCGAAATCGGCCTGGCGCACGCGCACCGCGTCCTGACCCATCTTGATCTGGTCGACATTGCTCGCAAACGAGGATTGCAGGTTGGCGAATTCGACCTTGGCCGCTTCGAGCTTGCCCTTGGCGAGGGCGAGGGCGATCTCATAGGGCTTGGGATCGATGTCGAACAGCGGATCTCCGACCTTGACCTGCTGCCCCTCGACCACATGCACCGCGACGATCGCGCCGGTGACCTGGGGCGTGATGAGCGACTTGTCGGCGCCGACATAGGCGTTGTCGGTTGAGACAAAGCGGCCGCTGCTGAGCCACCAGCTGAAGCCGATCGCGAGCGCGATGAGCGGAATGACCACGAGCATGACGAAGCGGCTGATGCGACGATTGGGCTTGATGGTGATCGGGGCGCCCGCCGCAGGCGGCGGTGGCGCGGGCGGAGC
>JBAUXQ010000304.1:0-13436 GCA_049584355.1 Roseiarcus sp.
GACCGCGCCGGTCGAGAACGAGCACTCACGGCTCGTCAGCCATGCGATCAGCGACGCGGCTTCCTCGACCGTGCCGAATCGCTCCATCGGGATTTTCGAGCGCATGTAGGCGATGTGCGCCGCCGAGACCTGCTCGAAGATCGGCGTCTCGATCGCCGCTGGCGCTACCGCGTTGACGGTGACGCCGTCCTTGGCCAGTTCCTTGCCGAGCGACTTGGTGAGACCGATGACCGCGGCCTTCGACGCGCTGTAAGCCGACGCCGTTGGATTGCCCTCCTTGCCGGCGATCGAGGCGATGTTGACGATGCGGCCATAGCCGCGCGCCTTCATTAGCTTGGCGACGAAGCGATTGCAGTAGAACAGGCCATTGATGTTGATATCGAACACCCGCTTCCATTCGTCGATCGGATAGTCGATGACGAGTGCGTTCTGGCCCGCCACTCCCGCCGAGCAGACGAGGATGTCGATGTGGCCCATTACGGCCGTTGCGTGCTCGACGGCGCCCTCCACCTCGGCAGGATTGGCGATGTCGATACGTTTGGCGCGGGCTTTGGCGCCGAGTTTGGCCGCGGCGCTGTCGAGCTTGTTCTGGTCGGCGTCCCAGATGGCAATCTGGGCGCCGCCCTCGTCGAGGATGCGTTTGGCGACGGCGAGGCCGATTCCGGAGGCGCCTCCTGTTACGATCGCCGTCATGCCTTCGAAGCGTTCCGCCACCTTCCGACTCTCCCCTTGCGCATGCGTCCGCCAGATGACGCTGTTCGCACGAAAGGTTAGACTATTTGGCTTCCTGGACAAAGCCTGGCGAGCGCGGCGCCGCGCTCGCCGGCAGCGTTCTTTGTCTTTCTCTCGAAGGATTGTGCGCTGATAGCATGCACAGAGGCGGCAATCCGAGGAAATGGCTCGTCCGTATTGGAAATGGAGCCGGAATGATCGACGAAACGGCCATGGCCGGACTTGCGCAATGAGCACGCGCCGCCTCGCCGCGATTCTTGCAGCCGACGTGGCTGGGTTCAGCGGGATGATGGAGCGCAACGAGGAGGAGACGCTGCGCTCCATCAAGCGGCTCCAAAACTCAATGCTTATGCCAGCGACGAAGGCGCATGGCGGGCGCCTTGTGAAGACAACAGGCGACGGATTCCTGGTTGAGTTCGCGAGCGCGGCGGAAGCGTTGCGCTGCGCGCTCGAAGTCCAGGGCCGCCTGCAGGACGACGAAGCGTGCCGGGACATGAGACTGCGCATCGGCCTCAATCTTGGGGAGATCATCGTCGATGAAGACGGCGACATCTTTGGCGACGACGTGAATATTGCAGCCCGCCTTCAGGCGCTTGCTGATCCTGGCGGAATCGTCCTCTCGGGGAAATTGTTCGACGAAGTCGAGGACGCCGCGGTGTGCTCGTTTGAGAGCCGCGGCAAACAACTGCTCAAGAACATCGCCAAGCCGGTGCGGCTATATGCGGTGGCAGCGGCGGAAAGAAAGTCGCTGAGGGCCGCCGATCTGGCTGCGATCAAGCAGGAGGTGCGGTACTGCCGGTCGTCCGATGGCGTCAGGCTGGCGTGGACAAAAGTCGGCGACGGACCGCCGCTGGTTAAAACCGCCAATTGGATGAATCACCTGGAAACGGATTGGCGCAGTCCGGTGTGGCAGCACTGGTTTCGGAGGCTGGCGAGCGAGCATTCGCTGATCCGCTACGACGCACGCGGGAACGGGATGTCCGACTGGGAGGTCCCCGAGGTTTCGCTTGAGGTGTTTGTCCGCGACCTGGAAGCCGTCGTGGATGCAGCCGAAGTGGCTCGCTTCCCGCTCTTGGGGATTTCGCAGGGAGCGGCGGTGTCCGTCGCCTATGCGGCCAAGCACCCCGAACGGGTGTCGCACCTGATCCTCTATGGCGGCTTCGCACTCGGGCCGCTGAAGCGGTCCCCCGAGGAGAAGGCGCGACGCGAGGCGTTCACGACGCTCGTCCGGCTTGGTTGGGACGACCAGATCGTGAGAGACATCTTTGCTTCGCGTTTGATTCCGGACGGGACTCCAGAGCAGAGGCGCGTTCTGGCCGAACAGCAGCGCACCATCACGAGCGCTGAGTGCGCCGCCCGGTATCTCCACGCCGTTGGGAATTTCGATATCCGGGACCTTCTCCCCCACGTAAAGGCCCCAACACTCGTCATGAACACCCGCGACGATATCACGGCTCCCCTGGAGGCGGCCAAGTCGATGGCGAGCGGCATACCGGGAGCTCGTTTTGTCGTCCTGCCAGGCGCCAACCACGTCCTGCTTGAGGACGAGCCGGCGACGGAGAGGTTCTTTGAGGAACTTGACTTGTTCCTCGACTGAGGCGCGAGCGCCCTCGCGAATCAGCCGGGAAACAGCGTCTCGCCGCCGTCCACCCGAAGAACCTGGCCGCTGATATATTTGCTCCTTGGACCGGCGAGGAAGGCGACTGCGTCGGCCATCTCTTCCGGCTCGCCATAGCGAATGAGCGACTTGATCGACGAATCCATCTTTTCCGGATCGACCACCCGCGTCGCCTCGAAGCGCGCGGTCTTCGTCGCCCCCGGGCTCACCGCATTGACCCGGACGCCCTCCGTTCGGACGTCCGCGGCAAGGCAGCGCGTATAGTGGATGACGGCGGCCTTGAGCGCCGCATAGATGACCCCGTTGGTCACCCCGAACTGCGCCGCGGCGGAGCCGATGTTGACCACCGATCCGCTTCCCGCTTTCACCATCGACGGCACGAACGCTTGGCAGACCAGGATCGTGCCGTAGAGGTTGTTCTCAGTCAGCGCCCGGATGTCCTCGAGCGGAATGCCGAGCGCATTGTTCGGCTGCGGCTTGCCGCCCGACGCGCCGATGTCGCCACCGGCGCAATTGACCAGGATGTCGACCCGGCCGAGCTTGGCCTCGATCTCCTCCTTCATCTTCGCCACCGCCGCCTTGTCGCCGATGTTGCCGGTCACCGCCGCGGTCTTGCCGCCATGCCGGGCGATCGCCTTGGCGACCGCGCCGAGATCGGGGGCCTCGCCGAATTTGGCCGGCGCGGTCCAGGATATGTCGTGGATGGCGACGTCCGCGCCGAGTTCCGCCAGCCGTTCCGCGATCGCCCGCCCGAGCCCGCGGCCCGAGCCGGTGACGAACGCGATCTTGCCGGTGAGCTCTTTCGTCATCCGTCAGTTTCCTTTCTCGGGGCCAAGGCCGATCGCGCGCATGTTGCGGGCGCTGCGGCGGATCATGCCGAGTTCGTAGTCGGCGATCGCGGCGTCCTCGCCGCGCTCCCAGGGCGTGCGCGTGTCGGCGTCGTCCGCGAGGCGGTTGACGCGGGCGCCAGCGAGACAGGCGGCGAACGAGGACGCCTGCTTCGGCGGATAAAAGCTCCACCATTCCGGCCGCAAGAGCCGCACGTGCCGCGCCTCGAGCGCTCCCGGCTCGAGCACCGCCGTCAGCGTCTCGCCGCGCGCCGCCAGGATGTCGAGCATCGCGGCGATCGGCACGGCGCCGTCGCCGATCGCGCAGCGCACCAGGCGATAGCCTTCATCGGTGAACTGCACCCGGTAGTCTTTGAGATGGACGTGCCGCACATGCGGGGCGACGCGGCGGGTAAAGTCGAGCGGCGCCTCGGCGACCGGGAACGTGTTGCCGGTATCGAGGCAGATTCCAACGCCCGGCGCGCGCTCACAAAAGTCCGCCAGCTCATCGCTGCCGAAATCCTGATGATTTTCGATCGCCAGCGTTCTGCCGTCGTCGAATGCGCGCGGCCCGCGGTCGGCGAGCGCGGCGCGAACGCTGGTGACGAGCTCCTGCCATGTCTCTCCGAGCGCATGGCGGTCCCCGCACAGCACCGTAGTCAGGCCGTAGCGAATGATCTTGGCGTCGAGCGCGCGGGCCGAGCGCAAGGCGCTCTCGAACGGACCCATCATCATTCCCGAGCTAACGACGGGCGTCATACCGAGGGCCGCGAGCCGATCGTGGAGCGCTCGGAGCTCGTCGTCGCTCAGCGCCCGGAGCCACGGGTCGTAGATTTCCAGAACCTTCGCGCCAAGCTCGGTTGCGATGGCGATGAAGCCCTCGAGCCCCGCGCCTTTGGGATTGGCGCGCGGCCCGCCAGCGCCTTGCAGCCCGAGATGATAGGTCAGGCCGTAGGGGTTGAGGCCGAGGGCGAAAGCGGTTCCGCGCGTCTCCGGCTGAAGCGGCTTCACGTTTTCGTTCATCTTAGCCCCGCATCGACGGTGATCGACTGCTTGGTGACCAGGCGGCTATCGTCGGCGCCGAGAAACAACGCCATGCGGGCGATGTCGTCGCCAAGCAGCGTCTCCTTGATCGACTGGCGCTGAACGATCGCGGCGACTGATTCCGGCGTCTTGTACCACAGACGTCGCTGCCGATCGGTCATCACCGCCCCGGGTTCGATCGCGTTGACGCGGATGTGATCCGGGCCGAAAGCGCGCGCGAGCGCGTGGGTGAGGCCGATGATCCCGGCCTTGGCGGCGGAATAGGCCGGCATTTCGGCCGCCCCGCGCCAGGCGATCGAGGAGAGATTGACGATTGATCCGTGCCCAAGCTCGCGCATCTGCGGGTGGACGGCCTGGGCGGCGAAAAAGTGATGCCTCAGATTCACATTCTGCGCGTGGTCCCAGTAGTCCGCGGTCACGTCGGCGACCGCGTGGCGCTCGTCATTGGCGGCGTTATTGACCAATACCGCGATCGGACCGAGTTTCGCGCCCGCTTCCGCGATCGACGCCTGGAGCGCCGGGATGTCGGTGACGTCGCAGCGGAGAAAGAGCGCCGTCTCGCCCATCTCCGTCAGCCCCGCCGCCAGGGCCTCGCCCTCGTGGCCCTGGAGGTCGACAAACGCGACGCGCGCCTGATTGCGGGCAAAAGCGCGTACGATGTCGGCGCCGATGCCGGTCGCGCCGCCGCTGACGAACACCGTACGCGCCTTAAGGCTGGGATAGGCAGCGAAGGTCAAGCCGAGCCCTGCCGGATGAGGGCCTGGGTGTCGGGATCGAACAGGCACGCGTGCGCCATGTCGATCCCGAGAGGCAACAGCTCGCCGAGGCGGGGAGCCCCGTCGGGATCGAAGCGGCCGACGATCTCGCGCTCGCCGACTTTCAAGACAGCGTGGGTCTCAGCCCCGGTCGGCTCGACCACCTCGACCGGCGCCGTCAGCATCGCGAGCCCTGCCTTCTGCGACTTCAGGTTCGGATCGTAGCGGAACAGGTGCTCCGGCCGCACGCCCAGCACCACCTTGCCGTTCGCGGGCCGGGACTGGGGCGGTCGCGTAAGCGGGAGGGTCGCCGTTTCGCCGCCGGCGAGCGCGATCGCGACCGCCGGGCGGCCGTCGACCTTCGTGAGCTCGCCGGGAATGAAATTCATCGACGGCGACCCCATGAAGCCGGCGACGAATATATTGGCGGGGTGGTCGTAGACGACCTGCGGCTCGTCGAATTGCTGGATCGAGCCTTGGTGCATGACGGCGATGCGGGAGGCGAGCGTCATCGCCTCGATCTGGTCATGGGTGACATAGATCGTGGTCTTGCCGACCCTCAAGTGCAGCTTCTTGATCTCGGTGCGCATGTCGACGCGCAGCTTGGCGTCGAGATTGGACAACGGCTCGTCGAACAGGAAAAGCTTGGGATCGCGCACAAGCGCCCGCCCCATGGCGACACGCTGCCGCTGCCCGCCGGACAATTGGCCGGGCTTGCGGTTCAGGAGCGGCTCTATCTGCAACAGCGAGGCGACGCGCTTGATCGCCGCGTCCTGCTCGGCCTTCGGAACTCCCCGGCTCTCCATGCCGAAGGTCATGTTCTGGCGCGCGGTCATCGTCGGGTAAAGGGCATAGGATTGAAACACCATGGCGATGTCGCGATCCTTTGGCGCGACCGAGTTCACCAGCGTTCCGTCGATGCGAATTTCGCCCTCGCTGACGCTCTCAAGTCCGGCGATCATGGCGAGGAGCGTCGACTTGCCGCAGCCGGACGGGCCGACGAGGGCGACGAATTCGCCGGTGCGCGCTTCAAGGTCGATGCCCTTCAGCACCTCGACCGAGCCGAACCGCTTGTGCAGTCTCGAAATGGTCAGCGTCGCCATCGTCGCCCGATCATTTGATCGCGCCTTGGGTCAGGCCGCGAACGAAATATTTGCCGCCGAAGAGATAGATCAAGAGCGGCGGTATGGCGCCGATCAGTACGGCGCTGCTGGCGACATCGTAGGGATGAGCATTCATCTGGCTGGTCGCGAGCGCCACCAGCGACGCTGTGATCGGCTGCTGGGTTCCGCCGGTGAAGACGAGGCCGAACAGGAACTCGTTCCAGATGCCGGTGAACTGCCAGATGACGGTGACGATGAGGATCGGCGGCGAGAGGGGTAGGATGATCTTGGCGAAGATGCGCCAGAAGCCGGCGCCGTCGATACGGGCCGCCTTGATGAGGTCGTCCGGGATGTTGACGTAATAGTTGCGGCAAAAGAGCGTCGTGAAGGAGATGCCCTGGATCACATGCACGAGAATGAGGCCATAGACGGAATTGGAGAGGCCAAGATTGCCGAGGATGTAGGCCCAGGGCAGGAGCGCGACCTGGCCGGGCATGAAAACGCCGAGGAGGATGCAGACGAACAGCGTCTCCGATCCGGGGAAGCGCCACTTCGAGAGAACGTAGCCGTTGATCGCGCCGAGCAGGGTTGAGGCGATCGTCGCCGGAATCGTCATGATCAGGGAATTGTAGAAGTTGCGTTTAATGCCCTCGCAGGTTCCCGCGACGCAATAGTGCGCCCACGCCTGCGGCCAGGCTTTGAGCGAGAAACTATGCGGCAGCGCGATCAGGCCGTTGCGCGTGATCTCGGGCAATTCGCGAAACGAATTGGCGACGACGACAAACAGCGGCAGAAGGTAGATGAGCGCGAAAAATCCGAGGAAGGAATAGATCGCGATCCGCCCCGCGGCGTAACGCAGGCTCGCACTGCGAGCAAGCGGATCGAGCGCAATGCCGTAGGTCGCGTCAACCACGGGCCGCCGCCTGACGCGAGCGCCAGCCCGTCCAGAGCGCGTATGGCGCCAAAACGACCGCGAGCGCCAACAGCATCATGATCGCCGCTGCCGCGCCGACCGCCATCTCGCCGCGCTGGAACATGAGGTCATAGACGTAGTTCGCCGGAAACGTCGTCGCTATGCCCGGTCCGCCCTGGGTCAGCGCGACGACAAGGTCGAACGTCTTGATCGCAAATTGCAGGAGAACGACGGCGACCGCGACAAAGATCGGGGCGATCGACGGCAGGATCACTTTGCGATAGATGCGCGCGGGGCTGGCGCCGTCGATTTGGGCCGCCTTGACGAGGTCGGGATCGACCGAACGCAGGCCGGCGAGAAACAGGGCCATCGCGAAGCCCGAAGCCTGCCAGATCCCGGTGGCGATAATCGCATAGATCGCAGTGTTGCGATTCGTGGTCAGGCGGAAAGTGAAATCGTGCCAGCCGAGGCCGCGCACGAAATATTCGATGCCGGCGTCGGGGCTGTAGAGCCAGCTCCACACCGTGCCGGTCACCACGAACGAGATCGCAAGCGGATAGAGGAAAATCGTCCGCCAGATCGCCTCGCCACGCACCCGCTGATCGATGGCGATGGCGAGAGCGAGCCCGACCGCGAGGGTCAGGACGACATAGAAGGCGCTGAAGTAGAAGAGATTGCCGTAGGCGATTTGCCAGCGGTGGTTCGACCAGAGATCGAAATAGGGCTTCAGGCCGATGAACCGGTAAGTCGGCAGCATCGTGCTGTTGGACATCGAGATATAGAGCGTCCACAGCGTGAAGCCAAAGACATAGACAAGGCTCGCGATCGCACCTGGAGCGATGACCAGCCGCGGCGTCCAGGCGCTCAATGCATCGCGTCCGGGGGCCGACTTCCGGAGTGCTTCGATCCCGCTTAGGGCGTTCGACATCGCACGCGCGTTCTGATGAAGATCGGCCGCCGCGCGCGACGTTCGCTGCGCGGCGGCGCTCGACCGGCTACTTCTGCGCCTCGACCGCGTCCGCCATTGCGTTGGCGGCTTCTTCCGGCGTCATTTTGGGGTTGTTCACGAACGATGTGATCGTGTCGAGCATCGCGCCGCGATACTTCTGCAGGACGGTCATGTTGTGGGCCATCGAGCGCACCAGCGTGCCGTCGGCGATCGAGGCCTCCAATGTCTTCTGCGACAGCTGCTGGCAGGGGTTGAAGCCGTTGCTCAGATCGACGTCGAGACGGGCGGGAATCGAGCCCTTGGCCTGATTGAACACGGTCTGGAACTTCGGCGACATGATGAGGTGGGCGAGCAGCGTCTGCCCCGCGATGTAGTCCGGATCCTTCTGCTTGAAGAAGACGACTGAATCCGAATTGAGAATGAAGCCCGGCTTGCCCCAATCGGTGGGCGCCTGCCCACATTCGTAATCGGCGCCTTCCTTAAGTCCGGCGGCGGTGAAAATGCCGATCTGCCAGTCTCCCATGATCATGAACGCCGCCTGCCCTTTGGCGATCATGCTGGTGGCGGTGTTGTAATCCCGGCCGGCGATGCCCGGGTCCATGTCTTTGGACACCATCAGGCGCATTTGCTCGAACGCCTTGACCATCTCGGGCGAGCGCATGGCCGCGACGTCGCCCTCGACGAAGGCCTTGCGGAACAAGTCGATGTTCTGGCCATAAACGACGACCTCGAACGTTGTCGCGTCGGTCCAATCCTGGCTGAAATGGGCGAGACAAATGAGGTGGGCGGCGACCGCCTTGTCGCAGGCGGCGTTGAATTCCGCCCAGGTCTTCGGCAGCTCCTTGATTCCCGCCTGCTCCATCGCCTTGGTCGAGCCCCAGATCCAGTTGATGCGGTGGATGTTCATCGGCGCGGCGACCCAGTGGCCGGTCGGCTTCATCACCGGCAGCAGTTCGGGAGCGACGACCTTGTCCCAGCCTTCCTTGTTGGCGAGGTCATCGAGATTGGCGGTCATGCCGGTTTCGTTCCACTCCGCGATCTCCGGACCTTTGAGCTGAACGGCCGGCGGCGCGTTGCCCGCGACGACGTCGGCGCGCAGCTTGGCCAGCGTATTGGCGGTGTGCCCGGCGATTGAGGTCTGCTCCCACTTGCCGCCGGCGGCTGTGAACATCTCGCCGAGCTTGGCGATCGCCGCCGCGTCCGAGCCTTCGGACCATTGATGCAGCATGTTGGTCTTGGGTTCGGCCAGCGCCGCAGTGGTCGCAAGCGCGCAGGCCACAGTTCCCGCAAGCGCCGCCTTGATCGTGAGCATTGTTTCTCTCCCATGTCCAAAACCGAGCCGCGCTTTATCGCCGGCCCAGCGAATCCGCTTCGGATGTCTGATCTTTTTATGCCCTCGTCGCGGGGCGTTGCTCTTTGTAAGTTGGATGCCGGATGACGTCAAACGCTGGAGCGCGATCGCAACGACGAAAGCGAAGTCCATGCCGCAGGCGCGGATTCGCAAGTGAAGACGGTCGAATCGCCGTATTGTGCGGTCCGATGTTCACGTGATCCCCGGCCGTCTTCGGTTCGTAACTGGAGAGTGCTCGCGACAGAAGGATGCCCGGCTTGCGAACGCTCGTGGTCGCCTATTTAGCCGCCCTCGCCGTCTTCTGCGGTCTCGACTTTGTCTGGCTGAGGTTTACAGGCGAATCCCTCTATCGCCCGGCGATCGGCGAACTCTTGCGCAGCGGATTCGACGCGCCGGCCGCCGTCGCATTTTATCTCATTTACGTCGGCGGCCTTGTTTTCCTGGCGATCCGTTCGGCGGCGAGGCTCAGCCAGGCGATGAGCTGCGGCGCGGTCTATGGTTTCTGCGCCTACGCGACCTACGACCTCACCAACCAGGCGACCTTGCGGCATTGGCCACTGACGCTCTCTCTCGTGGATATGGCCTGGGGAACCGCGCTGTCCGCGGTCGCCGCCGCATGCGGCTATTTCGCTTCCGTCATGGTTTCGCGAGCGAGCGTGACCGGCGCGGCGGGCGCGGCCAAAACACGCTGACATTTTCAGCGTAGGCGGCGAATTCCGCCGGCCGCGAGCGGCTCAGATGCGCTTCGAGCGGCGGCACGCCCGAGACGTGAACCAGCAGCCAATACATGACCAGCGGCCCGGAGAGCGTGAGCCATCCGGCCGGATACCCCGCTTCGACCGCCATGATCGGATAGGCGAGCCAGCCCAGCCACTCGAAGAAGTAATTCGGATGGCGCGACCACGCCCATAGGCCTTGATCGCAAATCCGTCCGCGATTGGCCGGCGCCCGCTTGAACCCGGCCATTTGCTGGTCGGCAATCGCCTCGCCGGCGAAAGCGAGGGCGAAGAGGGCGATCGCAAGCCCATCGCGGCCATCGAGCCCCGGCCGCGGCGCGCCCGCCGCACAATAGGCCGTCAAGGCCAGGGGCCAGGACGCCGCCGCTTGCATTTGCAGGAAGAGAAACAGCTGCCGCGGCGCCGTTTCGCCCCAGGATTGCTTCAAAGCCGCGTAGCGCGGGTCGTCGGCGCCGCTGATCGCGCGCCGCCAGAGGTAGAGCCCGAGGCGGAGCGACCAAGTCGCGGCGATTACGCAAACCAAGGTCCGCCGCAGGGGGTCGCCTTGCGAGGCGGCCGCCGCCACCACCGCGGCCAATCCCGTGGCGAACGCCCAGATGGCGTCGATGCGCCCGGATTGTCCCGTCGTCAGCGCGACCCGCCACGCCAGCGCCATGGCTGCGGAAAGCATGAGCGCGATCACAACCGCGAGCCACAGCATCGTGGCTCAGATGCCGATCAGCGGCTGAATCAGGCGGCCGATCCAGCCGCTGAGCCTGAGCCTCCCCTCGACCGCCGCCAGGCATACGCATTCGCCGTCCTGATCGACGACCGGCTGGTGATTGACCTCTTCGTCCATCTCGATGCAATCGCCGGCCCGATAGCGCCCGAGCGAGTCGCTGAACGAACCGGTCAGCACCTGAGTATATTCGCTCCCGGAATGGCCGTGGTGGGGAACCGGCTGTCCGGCCCCGATCTTCAGCATGATGACGTTGGCTTCGGGCGATTCCGGCAGCGTCAATCGTCGCCACCGGAACCCCGGACGGACGAACCGCCACGGACCGATTTCATAAGCGTTCAGGGGAGGCGGCAGGTCCGGGTGAAGCACGCGCGCCGCCGGCTCGGCGGGGGGATCAGCCTCATCGAGCCGCCTGAGGGCGCGCGCAAATGCGTCCGGGCTCAGGCGGGTCGGGGGAGCCCCGTCGAGCATCGCCCCCCCGACCGCCTCAAACGACCGCAACCGACCGCGGCACTGAGGGCATCCGGAGAGATGGGTGGCGACGATAAGCTCAGGTCCCGCGCCAAGCGTCCCGGCGGCCAGGCGCGCCAGAGTGAAGTCGGAGGGATGGTGGGTAATCACAGGTCCCGCTCCAGGATGGCGCGGATCTTCGCCATGGCGAGGCGGGTGCGCGACTTGACCGTACCGAGCGGAAGGGAAAGCTCCTTGGCGATTTCGGCATGCGGCTTCTCGGCGAAAAACGACAGCCTCAGCACGGTCGCCTGCTCCGGCGAAAGCGTCGCCATCGCGCTGCGCACGCGCGCGTCCCGCTCGCTGGCGAGCGCCATATCCTCGACGGAAGCCTCCAGCCGCATCGGCAATTCCCTCATTGCAGCGACCCCGGCGCTCGTCCGCGACGCCTTGCGCGCCAGATCAACGCGCAGATTGCGGGCAATAGTGAACACCCAGGTGCTCACCCCTGCCTGGGCGGGATCGTAGAGGGCGGCTTTTCTCCAGACGACAACCATGGTTTCCTGCGAGATCTCCTCAGCTTCCGCCGCGTTCAGGCCGCCTCGTTCCATGAACGAAGCGATGCGGGGGGCGAAATATTGGAACAGCCGGCCAAAGGCCCCGCGATCCTCATGCTCGGCGACGGCTTTCAGCCATTGTTTCATGTCGTCGACGGATGGCGCGGGCGCAGACATAGCATCCGACCTATTCCGCAAAGGTCGGGGGCGCGCAAGGGCGCAAGTCACGCTCGCAATCCTTCGGTAGACCCGCATCCTACGCGTGACTGTTTGAAATGGATCACTGTTGATCCGAACGCCGCGGTCCGACGTATCCCTCGAGACTGGAGGGGTAATTTTGAGTTTCCGTCGATCAGGCCCGCTGCGGGTCGCCGTCGTTGGCGGCGGCGTTTCGGGGCTCAGCGCCGCGTGGCTTCTCGCCAAGACCTGCGACGTGACCCTTTACGAGGCCGAGCCGCGCCTCGGCGGTCATTCCGATACGTTCGATTGGGACGGCGCGCCGGTCGATTGCGGCTTCATCGTCTACAATGAGCGCACATATCCGAACCTCACCGCCCTGTTCGGGCGCCTGGGCGTCAAGACGCGCGAAAGCGACATGTCGTTCGCGGCCTCGATCGACGACGGCGCGATCGAATATTCCGGCGCCGGCTTGCGCGGTCTCGTCGCGCAGCCCGCCAATCTGCTGCGGCCGCGTTATTGGTCGATGCTGAGCGACATCGTGCGATTCTTCCGCGAGGCGCGGAAGGACGTCGGCCGCGAGGATCTCGGTCCGCTCGAAACCTATCTCGACCGGCGCCGCTATGGGGCGCCCTTTCGTGACTGCTATCTCTATCCGATGGCGGCGGCGGTCTGGTCCACTCCGGCGATGCGGGTCGGCGAATATCCGGCCGAGGCGTTCATCCGCTTCAGCCTCAATCACGGCCTGCTCGATCTCATCGATCGACCGGCCTGGCGAACCGTGATCGGCGGCAGCCGTGTTTATGTCTCGGCGCTCGCAGAACCCTTGGGACGCGCACTCATCGGGCGCGCCGCCGTCGGGGTGAAGCGGACCGAGGATGGCGTCGACGTTACCGACGCCGCCGGCGAGACGCGGCGCTATGACAGGCTTGTCCTGGCCACCCATGCCGATGAGGCGTTGCGGCTGATCGACCGGCCGACCCGGTCGGAACGCGAGCTTTTGGGAGCGTTCCGCTATATCCGCAACGATGCGACGCTTCACACCGATTGCCGGGCGATGCCACGCCGGCGCGCGGCCTGGTCAAGCTGGAACTACATGGCGAAGGGACAGGCGAACGGACGATCCTTGTCGGTCACCTACTGGATGAACCGTCTGCAAAGCCTGCCGGGCCGGGCGCCCATATTCCTCTCGCTCAATCCGTTGTTCGAGATTCCCGATTCGCAGGTTCTTCGCCGAATGCGGTTCGAACATCCGATGTTCACCGACGCGACGCTCGCGGCCCAGAAGCGGCTGTGGTCGCTTCAGGGCGTCGGCGACATCTGGTTTTGCGGCGCCTATTTCGGCTTTGGCTTCCATGAAGACGGGCTACAGGCCGGGCTCGCGGTCGCCGAGGAAATCGGCGGCGTGCGCCGCCCATGGTCAGTCGAAGGCGAAAACGACCGTCTTCAGTTCGGCGCCGCCCGCCGCGCCGCCGTGAGCCTGGCGACCGCGCCATGATCGAGCC
>JBAUXQ010000305.1:0-3017 GCA_049584355.1 Roseiarcus sp.
GAAGCCAAGTCGCCGGCCGCCCGCGCGGAGGGAGCGCGCAAGCGCCGCGCCAACCGCGCCTTGCCGGCGCATCTGCCCCGCATCGAGATGCTCGTCGACGTCGAGGACAAGACGTGTCCGTGCTGCAAGGGGGCGTTGCACCGGATCGGCGAGGACGTGAGCGAGAAGCTCGACGTCGTTCCCGCGCAGTTCCGGGTGCTGGTGGTCCGTCGGCCCAAATACGCCTGCCGCGGCTGCGAGGATGTCGTCGTCCAGTCGCCGGCGCCAGCGCGCATCATCGAGGGCGGCCTGCCGACCGAAGCAACGGTGGCGCACGTGCTGGTTTCCAAATACTCCGATCACCTTCCGCTCTATCGCCAGACGCAGATCTACGGGCGCCAGGGCCTTCGCCTCGACCGCTCGACGCTCGCCGACTGGGTCGGACTGTCAATGATCACGGAAACGGGACCCTAGATTTTCACCGAAAAGGGACCCCTGTCTGAGCATTCGCGTCTGGTAGCGCTCGCCCCGGCGAAGCTGGCTAGGGTTGCGCAGCCGGGGCGAGTGCGGGTTGGTGAGGCGCGGATTTTTGGGGATGTTCAGGCGCGGTTCTTGAAGCGCCAGCTTTCGTTTCCGGTTTCGATGATGTCGCAGTGGTGAGTGAGACGGTCGAGGAGCGCCGTGGTCATCTTTGGATCGCCAAACACGCTTGGCCATTCGCCAAAAGCGAGATTCGTGGTGACGAGGATCGAGGTTCGCTCATAGAGCCGGCTGATGAGGTGGAAGAGAAGCTGTCCGCCGGCCTGGGCGAATGGCAGGTAGCCGAGTTCGTCGAAGACGACGAAGTCCATTCGGGTGAGATAGTCCGCGATGCGGCCCTGACGCCCTGCGCGCGTCTCTGCTTCGAGCTGGTTGACGAGATCGACGGTGGTGAAGAAGCGGCCGCGGCGCCCGGCGCGAATGCAGCTTCGCGCGATGGCGATCACGGCGTGCGACTTTCCCGTTCCGGTTCCCCCTACAAACACGGCGTTGCGCTGCTGGGTGATGAAGCCGCCGCCGGCGAGATCACGAACGAGCCCCTCGTTGATCGGCGTGCCTTTGAACACGAAGTCGTCGAAGTCCTTGGCGAGCGGCAGCTTAGAGGCTGTGATCTGATACTTGATCGATCGCGCCTGCTTTTCCGAGATCTCGGCTTTCAGCAAGTCGCCGACGAAGCGCTGCGGCTCGTGCTGGCGTTTGAGCGCGGCAGCGAGCGTCTCATCATAGGCGCCCCTCATCCCGTAGAGCTTGAGTTCTCCCATCATGTCGAGGACTTCGGTTCTTTCCATCGTCAGGCGCTCCTCAGGGCGTCGTAGCGGGCGCAATCGGCGACCGGCATATGAGCGAGATGGAGATTGGCCGGCGTCATGATGGTCGCGGCCGGCCCGGGATCGCGCCGGCGCGCCAGAATGTTGAGAACGACGTCGGCGGAATGGACGCCCTCGCTCAGCGCCTGGGAGCAGGCGGCCTCGACTTCGGACAGACCATCGATCAGGTCAGCCGCGACAATCTTCACCATCTGACGGTCGCCCTCGTCGGAGCCGGCGTGCTTGCGCCGGATGCGCTCCAAGGCGCCGGGGAGCAGCCAGTCCTTGAACGGCGCGCCGTTGCGCAGCGCGCCCGGCTTGCGCGCCAGCACCGGCACGTAGTGCCAGGGGTCATAGACCGTCTTGCCGCGGCCGAAAGAGCGCTCGTGCTCGGCCACGATCCGACCGTCCTGGCGGATCACGACCCGGTCGGCATAGGCGTGAATCTCGACCGGCCGGCCGACCGCGCTGGCGTTGACCGAGTATTTGTTGTTGTCGAACCGCACCAGGCAGGTCTTCGACACCGAGGCCGGCAGGGCGTGGAAGCCGTCGAACCGGCCGCTATACGGGATGAGCCGGGGCCGCTCCTCTTCGAAGACCTCCCAGATCGTCCGGTCCGGCCATTCGGGATGGGGATGGGCCTTCGCGTGAGACAGGCATCGGTCGAGCAGCCAGGCGTTGAGTTCGGCGTAGCTCTTGAACCGCAGCCGGGGCGTGAAGAAGCGTTCCCGGACCAGCCCGACCTGATTCTCGACTTGTCCTTTCTCCCATCCAGACGCCGGCGTGCAGGCGACCGGCTCGACCAGATGATGCGAGCACATCTGCAGGAAACGCCGATTGTATTGTCGGTCCTTGCCGACGAACACCGTATCGACAGCCGTTTTCATATTGTCATAAATCCCGCGCGCGCAGGCGCCCTTGAAGAACGCGAAGGCGCGCTCGTGCGCGTCGAACACCATCTCCTGGCTCTCGCGAGGATAGGCGCGAACGAACATCATCCGGCTATGGCAGAGCCGCACATGCGCGACCTTCAGGGTGGTCGTCACGCCGTCGATCAGCGCGATCTCGTGGGACCAGTCGAACTGGTAGGCCTCGCCCGGCGCAAAGCTCAGCGGGACATAAGCGTCAGCCGTTGTGCTGGCGCGCTTCTCCCGCCAGGCGATCGCGTAACGCCTGACCGCCGCGTAGCTCCCTTCGTAGCCAAGAGTGCGTAGATCCTCAAAAATCCGGATCAGCGTCAGCCGTTCGCGAGGCGGCTGACCCTCGTTCTTGTCAAGCAGCCCCTCGAGTTGCTCTCGCCACGGGCCGACCCGGGGCAACGGCTGCTGCGAGCGTTCGTAGTGAAACTCGGTCGCGTTCGAACGGAGGACTTTCCGAACGACTTTCCGGGAAATATGCAGTTCTCGGCAGATCGCCTTGATCGCCTTCCCCTGCAAAAAATAGGCGCGCCGTATCTTCGCGATCGTTTCCACAACAAGCATTCCAATCCAGGCCTCCCAATCATCAGGAGGCCAATCTGAGCCCGGCGCCGCCAGGGTCTCGATTGGATGCAAATCAGCCCCGTAGCAGGGTCCCTATTCCATGAAAAATCACATCCGAGCGCATCGCATTCAACACACTCAATCGCGCGACCGGAAATCGTGTCCGCCGCGAATTCGTCGATAGCGAGACCGGCGACCCGGTCGAGAGGGA
>JBAUXQ010000306.1:0-2508 GCA_049584355.1 Roseiarcus sp.
GGTCGCGACCGCCAGCGACACCAGCACCCCGCCCTCGATGCCGAGCACCCAGTCGCGCACCAGCGCGAACGCCGGCAGCGCGGCGAAGCCGACCAGGCTCGCGACGCTCGCCACCGGCGCCGAAGCACTGCCGGGCAGCCCAAGCGCCAGCTGATTGCTCGGGTGCTTCACCTACACCGGCGGCAGGGACGTCATCGGATCCCAGACGGCGCCATGTTCCCTCATAATCGCTTCGACGAGGGGGCGCTCGGCGCGAAAGGCGCGATGGTCGCCCTCCTCGAATTCGTGGGCGCCGACGCGGTCGAAAAAGGCGTAGCAGATTTCCCCGTTGTTATGCCTCGCCCGATACGCGATGCCGTCGACGCGCGGGTCCTTCGCGAAGAGGTCGCCCGCAAAGCGCTGCGACGCCGAATAATCATCGCCAGCGCAGATATCGTTAGTCACGCCATGAGGAATAAGGCCCTCGTCGAAGACCTTCGCCAGGCGAAGCTCGCGATTGCAGGCGAGTACCGTCCAACCCCGCGCGTCGACGAAAGGCCAGCCAATGATACGCCGGGCCTTGCGTAGCACAGTCTCGACGAATGCGCCTTTCAGCTGATCGGCGCAGTAGAGCGTGCGGTATTCGCCGGCTGGCGCGTCGAAGCGATGGGCCGGCGGCTGTCCAGGCGCGGGACCATACCAGAGCGGTTTGTCGCGGAGCTTATGCACCCGCACGATGTGCTGTCCGGGCGCAACCGAAATCGTTTTCACTCCTGAGGCGAACGGGTAGGTCGGCACGGCCGCAGCTCTCACGCCTCGTCGAGGCTGAGATAGGCTCTTGCCGCCCGAACAGCCACATCCTGTTCGCCCGCCTTGAGCGCTTCCAGGGGGGTTCGGCGCAGGGTCGGGTCGATTTCGATCAGGAATTGCAACGCGGACCATCGGCCCGCGCCAGAGTCATCAAATTCACGCATGACCGCGCCCAGACCCTCGACGATCTTGAGCTTGCCATCCCTTGATACGAACTGCGCCTCGGGCACCACCAATTCCGAACCGCGCATCAAACCGAGAGCCGTCCCAAGTCCAATGCGTTTGTGTAGCGCCTGTCGCGAAACGCCGAGCTGCTTCGCGGCCTCCGTCAGCGATAGTGACTTTCCCGCCTCGGCGAGCAATTCTGTCTGCACGACTTTGAGCCGCGCCTCTTCTTCATTCGCTTTTTCTGCAGCAAGGGTCTCCAAGTCGCCAGCCAGTTCGATCGCGGCCTTCAACTGATGTGCCACCAGATCGAGTTGGCGTGCCAGCTCGTGAAAAGCGCGCGGCCGATCCTTTATGAAAAGATCCCGCAGTTGGCTTTCGGCTGGGGTAATCTCGCTCAGCATGCGGAACGCATTGATCGTTAGTGGCTCGACTTCCGCCGGAGGCGTCCACTTGTGCAGCAAAGCACATTTGAGATCGCGGTAGCGATTGAACGTCGTGTTCACTAGGCTGCAGTACCAGACGCTGATCCCACGCGTCGGCTTCACCACATTGCGCGCGACGGGCAGTTCGAAGTCCTCGACATTTGCTATGTCGAATGCAACGAACAAATGAAATGAAGCGCACTCCACGCGGTGGCCAAACCGCGCGACCGAGGCGACGTCGCTGCGCTCCCTCTCCAGCGAATGAAACAATTGGATGTCGTATAGCTCCGTTCGGCCGAGCTCTAGCAGAGAAGCCACAATCGCTGCTTCCAAGGGCTGTTGATTGATTCCGTGCAGCAGCAAATTTCGGCGCGAGCCCTCTCGCGCGATGGCGCGAAGCAAGACCTCTCGAACCGACTGATCCAAGACTGACCGGCCGGATTCACCTGGGTTTGCAGCTCCCGCGAGGAAGCTTGCATGTTCGTCGGTTGCCATGTCTCGTTCTGACTGGGCGATCCATAGGGTTGATAAATGAGGTTGATACTTCGAGTATGCAATTATGTCAACTTAGGCCCCGATGAGACTGCAGAAGGACGGCCGAGCAGGAAATGTGGATTTTGGACTCACGAGCGGCATAGAGAGCCGCCAGTCGGGTTGCCGTTGACCGGGAATCTATTCCGCTTTTCACGCTCGTATGGCTTTCAGGGGACGCATTCCTGCACGACGGAGCGTTGGCGTGGCGCCGAACGCAAAGCGAGGCCGCGATCATCGGCGCGTCCAACAGCTTTAGACTAGAACGACCCGACCGCGCTCCCCAGCAGAATCACCACCGCGAGCGCCAGCAGGCCGCCGACGATCGACACCATTACGATGTCCATATAGCTCTCGCGATGGGTCGAGTTGCAGACTGCGAGCAGCGTCACCACCGCGCCGTTGTGCGGCAGGCTGTCGAGCGTGCCGGCGCCGATCACCGCGACCCGGTGCAGGAGCCCGGGGTCAATGCCCTGCTCGTGCGCGATCTTGAGGTAGGCGCCGCCCAGCGCGTCGAGCGCGATCGTCAAGCCGCCGGAGGCCGAGCCGGTCAATGACGCCAGCACGTTGGTCGCGACCGCCAGCGACACCAGCACCC
>JBAUXQ010000307.1:0-2608 GCA_049584355.1 Roseiarcus sp.
TTCATCACCCTGCACACCCCGCTGACGGCGCAGACGCGTAACATTCTGTCGGCGGAAAATCTGGCGCGGACCAGGAAGGGCGTGCGCATCATCAACTGCGCCCGCGGCGGCCTCGTCGACGAAGTCGCCCTGCGCGCGGCCCTGGACAGCGGCCACGTCGCCGGCGCTGCCTTCGATGTTTTCGTAGAGGAGCCGGCGACCGCCAACCCGCTATTCGGCCATCCGAACTTCATCGCCACCCCGCACCTGGGCGCCTCCACCAACGAAGCCCAGGAGAACGTCGCGCTCCAGGTCGCCGAGCAGATGTCGGACTATCTGACCCGCGGCGCGATTTCGAACGCCCTCAACTTTCCCTCGATCACCGCGGAGGAAGCGCCCAAGCTGAGACCATTCATCGCCTTGGCGGAGGGTCTCGGCTCCTTCGCCGGCCAGCTGACCCAGGCGCCGATCCAGAAGGTCACGCTCGTTTACGAGGGCGCTGTCGCGGAACTCAAGGTTAAGGCTTTGACGTCGGCGGCGATCGCAGGCTTGCTCCGTCCGTCGCTGGTCGACGTCAACGTGGTGTCGGCGCCGGCGGTCGCCGCTCATCGCGGCATTGTCATCGAGGAAATGACCCGCGCCTCGGAAGGCGACTACGAAAGCTTCATTACCCTGACGGTGACGACGGCGGGGCAATCGCGCGCGATCGGCGGAACCGTCTTTCATGACGGCAAGCCGCGCATCCTTTCGATCAAGGGCATCAAGGTCGACGCTGAATTCACCCCGTCGATGATCTATGTCACCAACGAGGACAAACCGGGCTTCATCGGCCGCTTCGCGAGCTGCCTCGGCGACGCCGGGGTCAATATCGCCACATTTGCGCTCGGGCGCGACGAACCGGGCGGCTCGGCGATCGCGCTCGTCTCGATCGATGGCGCCGCGCCGCCCGAGGTCATAGCGAAAGTGAGCAAGATCAATGGCGTACGTCAGGCCGCCGCTTTGCATTTCTGATCTCGACCGCCAAGATGGCTGGCGAGCGTGCGATGGGCGCTGCGCCCGACGCCTCGCCGCGGATCGAAGGACTCGCTCATGAGCGACGAGGGGGAAAAACGCGCGCCGGGGGTCGAGCCGGACCTGCGATCGAGAGTTGACCCCCGTCTCCTCGAGATCCTGGTGTGCCCGGTGACGCGGGCGGAGCTGACTTACGACCCGGTCCGGCAGGAGCTCGTTTCCCGCGCCGCCCGGCTCGCGTATCCCATCCGCGACGGCGTGCCGATCATGCTGCCGGAGGAGGCGCGCAAGCTCGACGATTGACGCGATTTGCGATCGAAGACTGCCTTAAGCCTCCGGAACGACCGGCCGTGGGCGTCCGTCGGCTCCGATGGCGACGAAGGTGAAAGTCGCGTCGGTCACTTTCTCCCGATGATGAGTCCGGAACCGATGCACCCAGGCCTCGATGTGAACCTTGAGCGAGGTCCGGCCAACGTGGTCGACCGCGGTGTAGACGGAGAGCACATCCCCGACCCTGACCGGACGGATGAACGTCATCGCCTCGATGGCGATGGTGACGATGCGTCCCTGGGCCTTCTCCGCCGCGTGAATGCCGCCGGCCTGGTCCATCTGGCTGATTACCCAGCCGCCGAAGATGTCGCCGTTGACGTTGGTGTCGCGCGGCATGGCGATCAGGCGAACCGTCAGTTCGCCGCGTGGTTGTTCATCGGACGAACTTGCCATGGTCACCGCAGTTCCCGATCCGTCCAGGCCTATGGCGAACGAGCCGCCACGACGCGATCGAGACCGGCGAGGTCCTTTTCGATGGTCGCGTCGACAAAGCCGGACTGTTCCGCGATTGCAACCACGTCCGCGGCCTGGCCGGCGCCGATTTCGACCATCAACCAACCGCCTCCGGAAAGGAGGGACCGCGACCCCGGCAGTATTCGTCGATAGGCGTCAAGGCCGTCAATTCCGCCATCGAGCGCGAGCCGCGGATCGAAGTTGCGGACCTCGCGCGGCAAGCTTAAGAGATCGGCGCCCGGAATATAGGGCGGATTCGACACGATAAGGTCAAAGCGCCCGTCGAGACCTCTCGTCCAGTCGCCAAGCCGTATCTCGGCCCGCTCAGTGAGGCCGCAAGCCTCGATATTGCTGCGCGCCACATTCGCGGCCGCCGCGGAAACGTCGACGCCGACGCCGCGCGCATGGACGAATTCGCTGAGCAAGGCGCATATGAGCGCGCCTGAGCCGACGCCGAGGTCGAGGATCCGCAGCGGCTCCTCGCGCCGATCCTTCAGCAGCCTCAGGGATGTTTCGACGATCGTTTCGGTCTCGGGCCGCGGATCCAATACCTGCGGCGAAATCGTGAGCGTGAGACCCCAGAATTCGCGTTTTCCCACGATCCTTGACAGCGGCTCGCCGGCCGCCCGCCGCGCCGCGAATTCTTCGACCTTCCGGGCCGCGGATCCGAGCGGCTCTTGCGGGGCCACGATCAACGCGAGCGGCGAAACGCCGGACGCCGCTGACAGGGTTATCCCGGCCTCTCGTTTCGGGTCTTCGATCCCACAAGCCTCAAAGGTTTCGACAAGGCAGGCGAGCGCTTCGGCGCGCCGGGTCGAAGCCCGAAGAGCAGCGC
>JBAUXQ010000308.1:0-4511 GCA_049584355.1 Roseiarcus sp.
GCGAACGGCGCCTTGCAATAGACGACCCTTGCGACAGGAAAGCTCAGGAAAGGAGAACGAACATGAAGTTCTGAAACCTTTCATCGCGATCCAGAGGGTTCAACTCCCTCCCGGTAAAGGTCAGCCAACCAGCCGGAAGCGAGCCTTGCATGGCGTGCGGCGACGTCCGTCGTGAAGCGTAGGCAGCAGATGCCGAAGCCGCGTGAGTAGCCTCGAAATTATCATCGCTGGAGCCTTCGCCGTGGGTTGAGCGGGGGCAGCATCGACGACACCGTCAGGGTGAGGATCGTCGGTCCGGCCGGGGTCTTGGACCGGGGCAAAGGCATGGGACGGATCGCCTGGGAACCTGTGAGATCCCGCTTGCGTCCGCGAGAGAGAGTGCCGGCAAATGGGCGGCCGGCTGACCAAATGCCCTGGCCCGGATGGGTCCTCCAACCATCCGGGAGCGCCGCCAAGGCGAGCACGAAGAGCGGAGGATCGCGCGGACCCCGGAAGCGAAACAGATAAGCGACCGGGGATGCGCAGGCGGGAAGTCGTAGCGCCTTCATAAGACCGCTGACCGCGGGGAACTGGGCTCACCGGGACCCGCGCGAGGGAAGGGGGGCGCCACGGGATGAGAACCGTTGACCTGACACATGGGAGGGGACTCTGGACCCCACGAACCTGTCCACGAACCGACAACGGATAGCCAGTTTGGCGAGGACGAAACGGGGGGCGGCGCTGTGCTCGCTCCACCACGTCATCGATCTGGATTGGATGATGGAGGCCTATCGACTGACCCGCAAGGATGGTGCTTCCGGCATCGACGGCGTCACGGCGGCGGATTACGAGGTGAACCTGGAGGCCAATCTTCTGGACCTTCTGGATCGCATCAAGTCCGGTCGTTACCGAGCGCCGCCGGTCCGGCGGGCATACATTCCCAAGGCGGACGGCTCGCAAAGGATGCTCGGCATTCCAACCTTCGAAGACAAGGTGGCGCAACGCGCTGTGACCATGGTGCTGGAAGACATCTACGAACAGGACTTCCTCCCCTGCTCATATGGCTTCCGGCCAGGACGGTCGGCTCACCAAGCGCTCCGCGCTCTGCAGAACGTGCTGTGGGCCAAGCGTCTTTACTGGGTGCTCGATATCGACATACGCAAGTATTTCGATTCGATTCCGCACTCCCACCTGCGAACGTTCCTCGACCAAAGAGTCACCGACGGCGTCATCCGAAGGATGATCGATAAATGGCTGAAGGCGGGAGCCGTCGAAGACGGTCTCCTGCGCTACACGACCGAGGGCTCCCCGCAAGGGGGTGTGATCTCGCCCTGCCTCTCGAACATCTTCCTGCACTACGTGCTGGACGAATGGTTCGAGACAGAGGTGAAGCCGCGTCTGAGAGGGGAGTGCACCCTTGTTCGGTACGCCGACGACGCACTGATGGCGTTCGACAACATCGTCGACGCCAAGCGCGTGCTGTCGGTCCTGGGCAAGCGTCTCGCACGGTATGGACTCACCCTCCACCCCGACAAGACGCGCCTCGTCGACTTCCGCCCAAAGAGGTTACAGGGTGCGCGCCATCCGGAGACGGATGGGACCACCTTCGACTTCCTGGGCCTGACCCATGTCTGGGGACGGTCTCGGAACGGCAAGGAGATGGTTCGGCAAGTGACGGCCAAGGGCCGCTTTGCTCGCGCGGTGGCCGCGGTTAATGACTGGTGCCGGCAACACCGTCATTGGTCGATCCGCGACCAGCATCGCCATCTGTCTTCTATGATGCGGGGCCACTTCGCCTACTACGGCGTTGGCGGCAACAGTCGGCGCTTACGTTGGTTCGCCAATCAAGTGGTGCGCGTTTGGCGCAAGTGGTTGTCTCGGCGTGATCGTCAAGGCGTGGTCCTATGGACCCACTTCAACGAACTGCTGGCCCGGCACCCACTGCCTCCAGTCAGGATCCTCCACGGATACGCCGCAGCGAGCGAAACTCTCCCGTGAAGAACCGGATGCGGGAAACCTGCAAGTCCGGGTCTGTGAGGGGTGGGGATGGCGACATCCCCACCTACTCGGCAGCGCTTCGAGCGGATAAAATAGATACGCTCGTCGACGCTCTCGGCCAAAGCGGCGCCGGCGTCATCCGTCAGATGGTCGGGTTTTCCGGTCACGCTGCCGCTCCGCGAGTTCCAACACAGTTGGTATGCGCGAGTCGATGCCGGTCATCGAGTTGAAATCTGCCTCATCCCCTTTTTTTGTCTTGACCGGCGCCCGTCGTGCGGCGGCTGTCTTGGTAATGGCCGTGTCGATCAGTTGGCGTTGCGCCAGCGCGGTCTTGGTGATCTGCTCGTCGTTCCGCTCCTTGCGGCCCTTTCTGCCGAGCGCTTTCTTTGCTTGATTCCACTCCCGCAGGCTGATGGCGGGGAAACCGAGAGGCCGCGCGCGCGCCTCTAAGAAACGGCTGTCGGGATGCTGAACGAATATTCGAGAGACGTCTCTTGGATCGAATTTAATGAGAAGCTCGCTTTTCGCTCGCCCGACTTGGCCGGAAAGCGCGTTCGACCAATAGGGGATGTCATGGAGCCAGATCCCGTCCGGCCTGAGTGTTCGATGGGCGTCGGGTAGGAAGGAGACCCAAAACGCCATGCGGTCTTTGGGCATGCGCAATGCCAGCGAGGCTTCATGTTCGCGCCATACAGCGATGGGCGGGCGGAGCAGGGCGCTGTGGATTTCCTCGTTGTAGCGCCCGGCGATCTCCCATCCCAATGCGCACTCGAACTCACGGAACGTCATCGCCGCGAAGCGCCCGGATTTGTTGCCTTGGCGGGCTGTTGGATTGGCGAAGGTCGATCCTGGATAAAATGCACCCGCCCCATCATCGTGCCGATCAGGCGCTCAATGTGCCCGCCATAATGGGGAGCGCCTATGGGCCGAAAGATCAGCTTGATGCCCTCTTCGCGGCACGCCCACGCAAAAGCGTGGCTGCGAAAATCAGCGCCGTTGTCCGCATGCACGGCCTCAGGCAATCCGGCAGCCGGCCACGATGCGTCGATCTTGCGCTCAGCCAGCCAAGCGCTTTTGTCATAGACGGCGTTCAACATACAGAGGCCGAGCGAGACACGCGACGGCTTGTCCATCGACAAATGAAATCCGACGACCATGCGGGTGAACACGTCGATGGCGAGCGTCAGCCATGGTCGCTTGTCCATCGTCTTCCTTGTCGTTTCATCGACCAGGAAAACATCGACTTCCGTGTGGTCGATCTGCACGACTTCGAGCGGTCGCGACGTCACATACTGACCTGGCACAGTCTTTGTGGCTTTGACGCCCTTCGCGTCTTTGCGCTTTAGGTCACAAACTCATAAAGAGGATTCCGTTTTTGTGCGAGGCGTGATTCAAGCTCCTTGAGAGGAAGCGAACATGACGCCGCGCCGATACGAGCTTTCTGATTTCGAGTGGTCCATTCTCGAGCCGCTGTTGCCGAACAAGCCGCGCGGCGTTCCGCGCTCGGACGATCGCAAGGTGCTCAACGGCATTTACTGGCGGCTGCGCACCGGCTCGCCTTGGGCCGAGATTCCGGAGCGCTACGGACCCCCGACGACCTGCTACAACCGTTTCGTCCGTTGGGCCAAGATCGGCGTTTGGGATCGGATATTCGAGGCGATCTCAAGAGCCTACGACGGCGATTTGCAGATGATCGACAGTTCCTCGATCCGCGTCCACCAACATGGTGCGAACGGCAAAAAAGGGGATCCGAAGAAACGGCGTCCGCCGCTCGGGACCTCGCTGGAGCCCGCTGCATGGGGCGCTCGCGAGGCGGACTGACGACGAAAATCCACGCCCTCGTCGACGCCAACGGCCTGCCCATTCTGCTCAAGCTGACGCCTGGCCAAGCTCATGACGGGCGAAGCGCCGCCGACATGCTCGACGGCCTCGGCGAGGGTCAAATCCTCCTGGCCGACCGCGGCTACGACAGTGACGCCCTGAGGACGCGCCTCGCGAGACAAGGCGCATGGGGCAACATCAAACCAATGCCCGGCCGAGTGAACGTCCCCTCCTTCAGCCGCTACCTCTATCGCTTTCGAAATCTCGTCGAATGCTTCTTCAACAAACTCAAACATTTCCGGGCCGTGGCGACGCGCTACGAAAAGCACGACGCCAACTACCTCGCCCTCGTCAAACTCGCCGCCATCCGAATATGGCTCAGGTTATGAGTCGGTGACCTAGCACTACTTTGGCACTTTCATTCGAGCGATCTGCGGATTTGTCGGCGGCAGTGGGGGCATCGGTAGGGCGGAGCGCGCGCGAGGGCTGCGACGATGACTTTTCGTATGGCCGGCAGCGTTGGATGAGGTGGCCCGCGGGCGTTTCTTTTGTCCCCCGCTCGCGGCGGCGAGGCGACGATGCTGGAGGAAGGCGTATGCGATCCTGGCCATCAGCGCGTGGCGATGAAGACCTCGCCATGAGCGGCCTTCGAAGTGGTCGAGGCCGAGTTCTTCCTTGAGTTGCTGGTGGGCTTGCTCGCAGACCCATCGCGC
>JBAUXQ010000309.1:0-2307 GCA_049584355.1 Roseiarcus sp.
CATCTCCCCCGAGCAGCGCCGCGCCGATCGCGCGGCACAGATCGAGATAAAGGCCGGCGGCCTCCCGCCCGTCAGGCGACTGGCCGACGAGACCCGGACGCGGGACGCCGCCGCAACGGATGACGCCTGCAGATTTGATGCGATCGACGATCTGCCCCGCGTGGGCGAACGGGCAACAGGCGAGGACGAGCGCAAAGGCGAGGGCGACGCCGAGACTGCGCGCTGGAGCCGTCCTTCGAGACGCCCGCCTCGCGGGCTCCTCAGGACGAGGGAAATGCGCGCGATCGCTCACCCCAAACCTCGTCCTGAGCGACTGTCTTTGTTGTCAAGCGGGGAGGGTCCATGGCTTTCGGTCTCGCAGGATGGCGTTGAGGATGACGAGGAGCTTGCGGATGCAGGCGGTGAGGGCCTGTTTGGCGGCTTTTCCGGAGGCTCGCAGCTTTTGATAGTAGGGTGCGATGACGGGATTGGCGCGGGAGGCGACCAGCGCGGCCATGTAGAGGGCGGTCCGCACCGGGGCCCGGCCGCCGGCGATTGTTTTTCGGCCGCGCGCGAGGCCGCTGTCGCGATTGACGGGAGCGACCCCGACGAGGGCGGCGATTTTTCGTCGATCGAGGCGTCCGAGTTCGGGCAGTTCGGCGATGAGGGTGCGCAGCGTCGCCTTGCCTACTCCCGGCACGCTGGCCAAAAGGTCTGCGTCGGCCTGCCAGGCGGGGCTTTTGCGGATCGCGCCGTCGATATCTCGATCGAGCTCGGAAAGCTCGGCCTGCAGGAGGTCGACATGCCGGTCGATGGCCTTGAGCACGCGCGGCTGGCCTGCGAGACGGCGGCGGTTTTTCTCCGCCACGATCATCTCGATGACCTGCCGCCTGCGCGCCACCAGTTCGCCGAGCGCCAGGGCTTCGCCGTCGGCCACGCGCCGCGCGGGCGGGCGGATGGCCTCGGCGAAGTGGGCGATCGCGGCGGCGTCGAGGCGATCGGTCTTGGCGAGCTTGCCGGTCGACCGGGCGAAGTCGCGCATCTGACGGGGATTGATCACCGCGAGCGGCAGTTGCGCGGCGGCGAGGGCGCTTGCGACCACCGTCTCGTATCCGCCTGTCGCCTCGAGCGCGACCAGGACCGGAGCCAGGGCGCGCAGGCGCTCGACAAGACGCTCAAGACCTTCGTCGTCACGCGTGACGACGAAGGTCTCCCCGCTCGGCCGGACGCAGACGTCGAGCCGATCCTTCGACACGTCGATTCCGATAAACAAATCCATCTCCCGTCCTTGCACATGCGGGCTCGCAACGCGGCCCCGGCGACTGTTCGGGATCGTGGAATAGGCGGATGGGGCGCCATGCTCAGGAGCGGGCTTGTGAACCCGAGGAGCGTCAGGGCTCCCATCCGCCGCCGCGACGCCCACCTTAGCGGCTCGGCGCGACACAGTGGAGATACAAGGAGCGCCGAAGGCGCGTCTCGAAGGACGAGGTCGGAGGGTAGGCGCTGCGCGCCTATGCAGTGAGCCATGAGCGCCGATGTCGATCCCGAAGACCAAACCGAGGAGCCGACCGAAAAGCGGCTGCACGACGCAACCGAGCGGGGCGAGGTCGCCTTTTCCCGGGAAGCGCCGCTGTTCGCGTCTCTGTCGGCGACGCTGATCGCGCTGATTTTCGTCATACCCGGGCGAGCCGAGATCCTTCTTTCGGCGCTCGTCGGCGTCATCGACGATCCTGCCGGCTGGCGCATCGAGCGCGGCGAAGACATCCTTGCTCTCGCCGATCCGGTCGTCGTCGCCAGCGCACGCTTCCTGGCGCCGACGGTGATCCTTCTGATCGCCGCCGGCGTCCTCGCGTCTGTCGCTCAGAGCGCGCCGCGCATCGTGCCGGAACGAATCATGCCCGACCCTTCGCGCATCTCGCTGCGCAAAGGCTTTCGCCGACTGTTGGGCGCGCGCGGCTGGACCGAATTCCTGAAGAGCCTGATCAAGCTCGCAGCGGTGATCGCGGTGGCGACGACGATGCTGGTCGGCCAGAAGGCCGTCCTGCTGACGGCGATGGACGTCGATCCGGGCGTGCTGCCGCAGCGCGTGCTCGATCTCTGCGTCAAAGCGGTCGCCGCCGTGCTCGTCGCGACTCTGGCCGTGGCGGCCGCCGATCTCGCCTGGTCGCGGATTCTCTGGCGGCGCGATCATCGCATGAGCAGGCAGGAACTCAAGGAGGAGCTCCGGCAGGCCGAGGGCGACCGGATGATCAAGGCGCGCTTACGCTCGCTTCGTCTCGACCGCTCGCGCAGGCGGATGCTGTCCGCGGTGCCGCGCGCGACGATGGT
>JBAUXQ010000310.1:0-2403 GCA_049584355.1 Roseiarcus sp.
GCCCTCTCCCGTCGGGAGAGGGAGGCGCGCCCTAACCGCCCGCCAGCACCTGCACGGCGCGGTCGAGCTGGGGATCGGCGCCGGCGGCGTAGCGCGAATCGAACGCGACCTCGATCGTCGGCTCGACGCCGACGCCTTCGAGGCGCTTTCCGTCGACCAGCACGTCCTCGACCGCGAGCAAGAGCAGGCCGTCGTCGCCGATCAGGAACGCGGTGGCGGCGAGCACGGCGCCCTCGGTGCGCTGGCCAATGAGTTCGCCGAGCCGATACTCCTTGAACCCGTAGGCGAGCACCTCCTTGCCGCTGCGGGTGCCCTGATTGATCAGCATCGCCACGGGCTTTCGCCATTTGACGTCGACGAGGCCGGTCTCGCCGTTCCGATCCTTGACCTGCATCGTCGGCGCGCGCGGATTGAAGAGATCGAGATACTGCGGCTGCGCGCCGCCCCATCCGCCGCGCAAATCCCAGACAAGCGCATCGGCGTCCTTGAGCGCGCCCTCGCTGATGAGGTCTTCGAGGGCGGACTGATACCGGCGGCTCGCGTAGGACCAGACATGCACGTAGCCGATGCGCGCATTGTTGCCGGCCACGATGACGCGGGCGCTGGCCTGAAGGCCACGCAGGAACATTTCGCCGGGGTGAAGATCCGCCGGCGTTACGCTGATTGCGATCGGCGCCGCGCCCGAGGCGCGGCGGATCTGAAGCGAGACGGGGGCTCCGATCCTGCCGCGAAAGGAGTCGACCGGGCGGAACGGACGGTCGTCGGCCGACAGGATTTCATCGCCGACCAGAACGCCAGCCTGATGCGCCGGCGCGCCCTCGATCGCGCCGGTCACGAAAGCGCGGCCTTGGCTATCGGTCTCGGTGAATGCCCCGATCCCCGGATAGGCCACGTCGCCCTTCGGGAACGTGCGGTCGAGGCCACGATGCTCGAGCGCGCCGACGAATATGTCGGCGAGTTGATAATAGGCGGGATCCTCTGGGGTATAAAAATGAGTGTGGGAGGCTCCGAGCTCCCCCAGCATCGCATTGATCGTGGCCGCCGCGTGCTCCCGCGAGCGCGCGGTGATCACCTGCGGACGGTAGCGGGTCTTGACCGCCTCCCAGTCGAGGCCGTGCAGGCTCGGATCGTAGAAGCGATCGCGCGCCAGCTCCCAGACCTGGTCGAAGTCCGCCGAATTCAGCCCCGCCCGGGGGTCGTCGAGCTCGCTTCCGGTCTGGGCGCTCGCCGGCCAGGCGCGGAATGCGGCGGCGCCCGCCATCAGAGCCAAAACATCCCTGCGCGTCGCTTTCATTGACTTCATGGGCTCCGGATCGCTCGGACGGCGGGTCGGCGTCGCGCCTCCGCGTTCGCTGCTCGCTAGGCTCGAATCGAGGCCCCCATGTGACTGCCCGAGGGCAATCTGCCGAACGGGAAGTTTCGCGCCGCAGGCGAGAGCGGCCCGGCCACAGCGGTCCAAATGTGCGAATTTCGCTGCCGCGGCGATTATGACGGCGCAAAGGGGTTGACGGGCGTGGACCGCTTGAATATGTTCTGCGCGCTTTCGGCAGGCTGTAGAGCTTCGCTGTATCGGACGACGCGTCGGATACCCAACGGCTCTAAACGCTGACGATCCTATCGAAGACGAGCCATGCCGGCCCTTAGGGGCCGGTTCTGTTTCGCACGATCGCGGGGCTTAGCCGCGTGATCCTCTGCTGTCGGCGGCGCCCAAAGCCCCATGCGGGTTTTCTGGGCGCTGTTGGTTTCGCGCGTGAGCTGCGCGAGCGGAGCTTCGATGGGGCGGGATTGGATTTTCTTGTTCGGCGTCGTCCGCCGGACGCCAGGAATGAGAGAAGTTTAGGGCCGACATGCCAACGATCAGCCAGTTGATCCGCAAGCCGCGGCAACCGAAAACCTACCGCGAAAAGGCCCGCCATCTCCAGGCGAGCCCGCAGAAGCGCGGCGTGTGCACGCGCGTCTACACGACGACGCCGAAGAAGCCGAACTCGGCTTTGCGCAAGGTCGCCAAGGTGCGGCTGACCAACGGCTTCGAGGTCATCGGCTATATCCCGGGCGAAGGCCACAACCTGCAGGAGCACTCGGTGGTCATGATCCGCGGCGGCCGGGTCAAGGACCTGCCCGGCGTGCGCTACCACATCCTGCGCGGCGTGCTCGACACGCAGGGAGTCAAGGACCGCAAGCAGCGCCGGTCGAAATACGGCGCCAAGCGTCCGAAGTGATGCGAAGCGTAGCGTAGCGTAGCGTCATCCTCGGGCGAGCGAGAGCGAGACCCGTGGATCCAGACAAAAGAATTTCGCGGCCGAGTCAGTCGGCCATGACGAAGAGAGAGTAAGGCCATGTCCCGCCGGCATTCCGCCGAAAAACGCGACATCATCCCGGACGCCAAATTCGGCGACGTGGTGG
>JBAUXQ010000311.1:0-4645 GCA_049584355.1 Roseiarcus sp.
GGCGCGGGGCGGCGGCGCGATCCACCAGCAGCGTCTCGGCCGCGCCGCAGACCCCGGTGCGCCGCATCTTGGCGTTCACCGCGATTTTGAGCGCCTTGTCGAGATCCGCCGCCCGATCGACATAGACATGGACGACGCCTTCGAGATGCGCGAACACCGGTACTCGCGCCTCGCGCTGAACCCGATCCACAAGGCTTTTTCCCCCACGCGGCACGATGACGTCGAGCGCGCCGTCGAGACCCTTGAGCATCTCGCCGACCGCATCGCGCGAGGCGAAGGGCGCGCGGGCGATCGCGGCCTCCGGCAGGCCCGCTTCCTTGAGGCCCTCGACGAGGCAGGCATGGATGGCGGCGGAAGAGTGAAAGCTGTCCGATCCGCCGCGCAGCACCACGGCGTTGCCGCTCTTGAGGCAGAGCGCACCCGCGTCGGCGGTGACGTTCGGCCGGCTTTCGTAGATGACGCCGACGACGCCGAGCGGCGTCGCCACCCGTTCGATGACGAGCCCGTTCGGGCGGGTGAACGTCGCGAGCACTCGACCGACCGGATCGGGCAAGTCCGCGACCGCCTCGACCCCGCGCGCGATTGCTTCGATCCGGACGGGATCGAGAGCGAGCCGGTCGATCAAGGCCGGGCTCAGAGTCTTCACGCGAGCCTCGGCGAGGTCGAGCGCGTTGGCGGCCAGAATCCCAGTCGCGCGCTCGCGCAAGAGTCGCGCCGCGGCATGAAGCGCGCGGTTCTTCGTCTCCGCCGGCGCGTTGGCGAGCTCGCGCGCCGCGGCGCGCGCCTTGAGTCCGATTTCGCGCATGGCGGCGCGGACGTCGGCTTCGGGCTCTTTGATCTGGACGGCGACGGACATGACGGTGGAACTGGCCTTTTCACGCTGAACTTAGCCGATGAGGCCCGATCTCGCCACGACTTTCCGTCGAGTCACGCCTTCGGCCGGAACGCCTGGCAGTATCGCGGGTTGGTCTCCAGCCGGGCGCCGCCGATGAGGTCGACGCAATAGGGCACGGCGGCGAACACCGCGTCGAGGCAGGTTCGGATCGCGGCCGGCTTGCCCGGCAGGTTGATGATGAGGCTCGAGCCGCGCGTGCCCGCGATCTGGCGCGACAGAATCGCCGTCGGCGCCTCGGCCAGGCTCTTTGAGCGCATCAGCTCGCCGAAGCCGGGCAGCACCCGGTCGCAGATGGCCTCGGTCGCTTCCGGCGTCACGTCGCGCGGCGCCGGACCGGTGCCGCCGGTAGTCAGGATCAGCGGGCAGCGCGCGCTGTCGGCGAGAGCGACCAGCGCCACCTCGATCGCCGGCCGCTCGTCTGGCACGAGCCTCCGCTCCGGCCGCCACGGGGTGAGGAGCAATTCGGCGAGCGCGGCCTCTATGCCTGGACCGCCCTTGTCCTCGTAGACGCCGCGCGAGGCCCGGTCGGATATGGTGACGACGCCGATGGGAATGTCCGCCAATGACCGTCCTCACGACCAAAGTCAGCGCCGTCCGGAGGTCAGCCCATGGGCGCGCCGCGCCGCGAGCGGCTTGGTCACCATAGCGCCATTCGATCGGGGGCAAAATCTCGCCTCGTCTCCAAGGACGCTCGACCGCCGCGCCCGAGACGGCTATCCCTTTGGGCAGGCGTATGGGGCAGCCAATGTTTGCGCGCAGGTTTGCCTTGGCGGTCGCTGTGCTTGCCGGATTGATCGGCTCGCAAGGGCCGGAATTCGCGCAACAGTACCGTCAGCGCCTGGGCGGCGCGCTCGAGGAGCTCAATCGGATCATCGCCGAGTTCGACGCCGAGGCTCGGCGCCAGAACCTCACGCAGGCCGAGGGACTGAGCCGGCTCGAGGACAATGCCGACCCCCTGGCGCGACAGCGCGGCGAGGATATGGCGGAGGCGATCGACCGGGCGAAGCGGCTCAGCGAGCAGCTTCAGGCGATTACGTCCGGAAGTCCCGTCACGCGCCTTTATGTTGTGGCCAGGGACTTTGATCCCGAGATTGCGAAGAGCGCGCTCGACAACTACGAACCCGCCGCGCCGCTGTCGCTCGGCGCGCTCGCCGCCGCCGGCCTCGCGGCGTTTTGGGGCTGGGCGGCGACCCACCTCATCGCGTGGCCGTTCCGCCGCCGTTCCCGTCTTCGGGCGATGCGGTCGCAATCGGGCGCGCCGAATTCCGGCTGAGCCTTTGAATTGCTCGGCTCGCCCCGTCTCTGCCGGCTCAGGCGAACTTGATCACGCTCGGATCGGCGGCGATTGTCGCCGCGGTCAATCCCGCAAGGGTGAGGCTGTCGCCATGCGAGTCGGCGATCCTCAGGCCGGTCGCGTTTTCGGTGGACTTGGCGAGGACCGCCGCGAGGTCCTGCGCCTGCGTCATGCCGGCGGTGAGATAGGAGAACGACGACGTCGCCAGCTGGATCGTGTCCGGAGTCGTTCCCGACGCCGCAAATCCCTGGATCGTCTCGCTGCCGAAGCCGGTCGCGAAGACGAAATTCTCGGAGCCGCTGCTGGTGGCGTCGATGGTCTGGGTGGGATCATAGCTGAGCGGATCTGCGGCGCCCGTCCCCACCTGAAGAGTTTCAGCGCCGCCGCCCCTGGTGACCGTCAGGCCGGGATCGTAAAGGCGGAGTTGGTCTTTGGTCGAACTGAGGTTCAGATCTTCCGCCCCGACCACGGTAAAGCCGTCGTCGGAGACCTGGAAGGATACATAGGAAGAATAGCTCTTGCCGTTGACGTTGTTATACGCGTATTCGCTCATCCCTCCGGTCGGCGTTTGAACCTTGGTTTCGGTAAGCGCAGCCCCATTTGCCATGTCGGTGGCCGACTGAGCCGCGGTCAGGGCAAAGTTGGCGGCGGTGAGAGGGAGGAGCCCCGCGAGCACGATTTCGAAATCGGGCGTGTAGTTGCCGGAATCGCCCGCCAGATCGGCCTCGACATAGGTTTGGTCGGTCGCAGGGTTCAGCTGATAGCGCACTTGGGCGCCGGTTCCACTGAATGGGGCAGTGCCGATGAACGTGAAATGCTGAAGCCCGGGAGTCGTGATGTTGGCGTCGATGCGGCTGAGGTCGATGACGTCCTTGGCCGGGTCAAAATTCGTGATCGTGTCGTGGGCGCTGGCGGTTGAGTCCGAGATGGCGAGGAAAGTGAGAATGTTCGCTCCTTCCCCGCCCAGCATCAGATGCGCGTCATAGCCGCTGACGAAATTGGTTTCGTTGGTCGATCCGACAAAAGTTGTTCCGCTGTCGCCCAATAGCGTGGTCGGCGTCGATGCGGTGCTGGTGAGGACTTGGCCGGCGGCGGTTGCCGCGATGACATGCGCCGGCAGAATCGCGGTCTTCTCGTATGCGGCAAGCGCCTGGGCCGAGGAGGCCGGATTTGAATAGGCGACGAGCGTATTTCCTTGAACGGACGCGTAGTTCTGAATGGTTCCATAATAAGGGCCAAACTCAGAGAACCCAATGTAATTGTCGGTGACCGAAACATTGCTCATCGGGTAGGCCCCAGGACCGATTTCGAGGGTATATGCTCCCCCGAGCAGGTAATTGCCCGCCACAGTGACGTTGCTGATACTGGCCCCTTGGGACCATATGCGAATGTCGCTGTTCGCCTGGGCGGCGGACCCGGCGTTGTAGGTCCCGTCGATTAAATTATCGGTGATGGTGGTCGGCCCGGTAGCACCCAACATCTGGATCGCATCCGCATGCGCTCCCGTCGCGAATCCCGCGCCGCTGAAGTAATTCCCTGTGACGACGCCGCCCGCGAAATCGATCGCGTCGGTCGGCGAGTCAAGAAACGTGTTGTCTTTTATGGTTATGCTTTGGGTTGCGTTGATCCAGACATTTGTCTCGGTCGGCGCCCCGGAACCCTGGAACGTGGAGTCTTCAATTGTCGCCCCGCTATAGCCCGGAGTCTGGGAGATGGTCCAGAAACTCGTGGTCGCGGTGAATGTGCAGTCCTCAACGGTCACATTGTTGGCCTCGATCGCCAGGGTCGCCGAGCCGAAGTTTATTCCGCTCAGAACGGCGCCGCTCTGCGTGACAATGACCTCGTTGTTGGCCGGTATGTAATAGTAAGGCGCACCCTTGGCATTTTGCGTGATCTGGGTGTAACTCATCAGCGATGACGCCGGATCGGGATTGCCGGCGGGCGTATCGATCCCCGGCAGTATCGCGCCGGGGTCGGCGTTGCGGATCATTTGAATCTCGGCGCTGCTGATCATGCCTTCATCCCTCGGTCCGGGCCCGGGAAGCCCAACGGACCATCAATAGTGGCGCTCGCTTGTCAGCCGTTGAATTCGATCGTTAAACTTCAATCCGCCGCTGTTTATTTCCAGTCGCTGGAGCTCATCCCTCGGAGGACGGCGATCGCCTGCGCCTCGCGCCACCGAGGCGACCTCTCCGAACGCGACGAGGATCGGGCTGCGGCACCGCCCAAGACACGGCGGTCGCAGGAAAGGTTCGCCGCCAAGCGCCGCCGGAGACGCGGCTTCAGATCGAGAGCCGGTCAATGTCTGACAATAATATAGATGTAACCAATTCCGGCGGCGATCAGGATTATGGCCAGAACGTTCATTGGCGCATTGTTTCCGGCATGGTTGCCGACCTGGTTGGCGATTGCGAACGCAGCCGCAGGCAGCATGAAATGGGCCAGGACTCTCATCC
>JBAUXQ010000312.1:0-4078 GCA_049584355.1 Roseiarcus sp.
TCAGGATTGCGGATTTCGCTCTTGGTCGTCGCGAAGGCGACGAGCTCATAGGGGGAGACGTCCGGCTTGGTGAAATACCTCTCGATCCGCATCGCTTTCGACCTCATTCCTGGCCACGGGCCTATTACGCCCTCGGCCCCCCGTTGATCCCTGAGTCGCACCGTTGGCGCGACATCGTCATGCGCTTCCTGCAAGCGCGCACAAACGCCGCCCGCGCCCCTCAAACTTGGGTAAGTTTCCCAGACCCGCGCCTTGCCTGATGCGCGCATTCGCGCATCCCGCAGGCTCAAAAACGACCGCCCTTGACGCTTGAACCTACCCCACGCGCCGAATTCCGCGAACTGCCACACGTTACAACTTTATGACAGCGGCGTCAACACTTTGTGTGGCCGCCAACACGAGGACACAACATATTGTGGACAGGAATCTCTAACGCTGGGTTAACTCCGGCGTGAGATGGACAGCATCCAACGAGTCGGGGGAAGCCCGCAAGCCCGTTTTCGTTGTGTGAACGAAAAAGTTCGGCTTGCCTCGCTCCGTCCGCCTCGCCATAGTCGCGGGCGTCAGTTGGCGTCATTTGGCTAGAACGCGCCAGTCGACGTCTTGTCCCCAAGAAATGAGCGGCGCGCGGCGAATGGAATGGCTCAAGGAAGCACTGCTCCACTATTTCACCTGGTGGAACGGCGCGAACTTCAACACACGCTTCTATACCAAGCGGCACGGGCAGCTGGTCGGCCATGACGAGCAGGGCAACGCCTATTACCGCAAGCCGGGCATCGATCAGGCGCTCGGGTTCGAGCGCCGCTGGGTGATCTATAACGGGATATCCGAAGCCTCGAAGACCCCGCCGGGCTGGAACGGCTGGCTTCACCACACCGTCGACGTGGCGCCGACCGAGGAAGATTATAAGCCCCACCCCTGGGAATTGCCGCATATGCCCAACCCGACCGGCACGCCCGCGGCGATCCGGCCCGACGGCTCGACGCTCAAGCCGGGTCCACGCCAGCCAACCGGCGGCGATTACGAGGCCTGGAGTCCCGGCCCCTGAGGCGCGCCGCCTTCATTCCGCCGCCGTTGAGCAGCAAAGCGCCGGTCATGAACCTCCTCGACCGGGCTCACGCGATCGGTAGCCGCGCTTTTCCCGCTCTTACCCGGAGGGGGCTCACGCTCGCCGGCGCGGCGCTGGCCACCGTCGCCCTCGTCGCGCCCGAAGGGGCGCGCGCCGACAAGATCAGCCATCCGACCGCCGTTTTCGACGGCCTCGACAAGATCACCGGCCGCATCATCTCGTTTGAGGTCGGGATCAACGAGACGGTGCAATTCGGCGCCCTGCAGATCACGCCGCGCGTCTGCTACTCGCGCCCGCTGACCGAGGCGCCGCAGACCGACGCCTTCGCCCAGGTCGACGAGATCGACGAGGAGAAGAAGCTCAAACGCATCTTTTCCGGCTGGATGTTCGCCGACAGCCCGGGCCTGCATGGCATCGAGCACCCGATTTTCGATATCTGGCTGACCGGGTGCAAGGGCGGCACGGTCGTCATTCACGACGCCCCGGCGGAGCAAGCCTCGGCGCCGAACCCGGACGAATCGCCGCCGACCGACACCGGCGTCGATCCGACCGCGACCACGGAGCAGCCGGCCCCGCCGCCGAAAAAGAGAAAGCCCAAGCCTCAGCCGGCGGTGGTCGCGGCGCCGGATGCGGTCACGGTCGAGCCGGTCGACCCCCCGCCGGCCCAGCCGGCGCCCGGCAACGCCCGGGTGCGGTGAATTGGCCGACAACCGGACTAGCCACGGCTACCCGGGGCGTTCCCCTTGGCTTCACGCAAAAGCAAGGAACGCTGGCTTGTCCCGAAGCGTTTCGCTCGCGTTAACCGCTTTCCTATTTTGTAGCGCAACGGAGCATCGCCGATGGCGCGCGCATCGGTTCTCGTTGCAGGCGCGGGGCCGACCGGACTGGCGCTGGCGTGCGACCTTCGTCGGCGAGGGATTGACGCGCAGGTCGTAGAGAGCCTTCGCCGGCCGCCAGTCACGACACGCGCGCTCGGGATTCAGCCGCGCGGACGGCAGATTCTCGACCGCCTGGGGGCGCTCGGCGAGCTCGAGCGAATCGCCGATCGACGTCAAACGGTCGACATCCTGGTTGACGGGAAGCTCTCGGCTCACATCGACATGGGATCGTGGCGCGGGCCAGACAGAAACAATCCGCTCCGCGCGCCGCAGACCGCCATCGAGGAGCGGCTGCGAGAGCGGTTGCGTGAACTGGGCGCTGAAGTGCGCTGGGGATGGGCGGTATCCGACATCCGTCAGGATACGGACGGCGTTGATGTGATTGTCGAGAGTCCAGAAGGATCGCAAACCATCCGCGCCGATTGGCTGATCGGGTGCGACGGCGCCCACAGCGTGTGCCGCAAGCTGATCGGGGCCAAATTCGAGGGTGGCGCTTATCCGCAGACGTTCTTGCTTGGGGATGTCCGATTGACAGAGTCTCACGAGCGCGGACCAACGATCTTTTTGAGGAGTGGTCAGATATTGGTCACGGCGCCTCTTCCCTCCGGCCGGACTCGGGTTGGCGTCGCGCTCCCGCCCGGCGACCCGCTCGCAGCAAAGGGCGGCGAAGGTCTGACCGCCGACCGCGACAAAAACTCGACCTCGGTCGAGGAGGGCCTCGCCCGCTTGCAGGAGCTCTACACGGAATATTCCGGAGATAGCGCGGCGCGCCTCGAAGACGCGACATGGCTCTCCGTTTTTCGCATCCACCGCAGGATGGCGTCGACCTTCAGGCGCGGCCGCGTGCTGATTGCCGGGGACGCGGCGCATCTGACCAGCCCGCTCGGCGGGCAGGGCGTAAATACGGGACTCAATGACGCGTTCAACCTCGGTTGGAAGCTCGCTTTCGTTATCCAGGGGCGCGCCGACGAGCGCCTAATCGATACTTACGAGGCCGAGCGGCGCCCGGCGGTCGAACGCATCGACCGAGCGACCGCTGCCTGGACGAGCGTGCTCTTCGGCGACAGCGCCGGCGCCCGCTTCGTCCGCCGGTGGATCGTCTTGCCCGCGATGCGTTCGCGCTACGTCCAGGCCTGGGTCCTGACCAGACGCGGCGCGCTTCAGAGCTCTTATCATGGCGGCCCGCTTGCGCAGGATGCAAAAACGGGTCCGCTCGGTCGGGCCTGCCAGTGGGGGCCGCAATCCGGCGACGGCGCGCCGGATGTCGAATGCCGGCGGCGCGCTGATTCCGGAGCGACCACCGTTGGCCGCGAGATTGGGCCGAACTGGGGGCTGATCGTCTTCGGCTCGGGTGACGAGGCTACCGGAGCCTGCCAAGCGGCCGCCCGCAAGCGTCTCGGAGAGGACCTCGTTGTCTTGTCCGTCGTCTCAGGCAAGGAAGGCGGTGAGGTTGATGCGGACCGCCTGCTCGAGGACCCTGGCGGCAAGGTCGCGCGCGCCTATGGGGCTCGAGCGGGCGCGGCCATCCTGGTGCGTCCGGACGGGCATATCGCGTGGCGGTCGGCAATCGCTGATCGACGCGGGCTCGAAGCGTGGATCGATGGCGCGCTGCTTGAAGGTCGCGCGGGCTAGCAACTGTCGGCGCGCTGGCCGTCACGGCAAGGATGTGGCCGCCGCGGCGATCCTGAGCTAGCATTGGCGAAGCGTCCCTCCAGCGACCGGTGGTTTCGGCTCGCGCCAAGGTGGGATCGAGAGGAAACGCCATGACCGAAATTCAGGGCTTCATCAAGCCGACCCGGCGTCCGGGCGAACTCGGCGTTCACTCCGTCGACCGATTTCATTTCGCCGTCCCCGACCTTGCGGTCGCGAAGACCTTTTACGGCGAATTCGGACTGGACCTCCAGGAAGACGGCGATCTGATCGCCATGAAGACTCACGGCAATCCGCATGTCTGGGTCACGATCGGCGAGGGCCCGCGCAAGAAGCTTGGACATCTTTCGTTCGGCGCCTTCGAGGACGATTTTGACCGCTTCGCCGAGCGGCTCCAGGCGCTAGGCGTCAAGCGGCTCGATCCGCCGCCGGGCGTCGAAACGAACGGCCTATGGTTTCACGATCACGACGGCAATCTGGT
>JBAUXQ010000313.1:0-1593 GCA_049584355.1 Roseiarcus sp.
GGTCCGAGACCTTGAGACAGATTTCACCGGAAGCCGCGGCGCAGGCCAATAAGATCACCGGCAGCGCCTTCGCCGGCTGGTTCCAGTTCCAGCCGCTCTATGCGCGCATCGTCAAGGAGCAGCCGGATCTTTTGGATTAACCGGCGGGCGCCGCTCCCCCGCGACCTGGGGGCTGGCGGAAGGAGCGCAGCGCCGGACTCCATCGGCTCGGTGCGGCTCGCGCTTGTCCTGGCCCTCGTCGCGGGAGCCGTTCGAACGGTCCTGGCGAGGGGCGGAGGAGGGCCGCCGGTGTGGACGATGACGCTCAACTATTGCCGGGAGATGGTCGTAAATAAAGGCATCACCGACGTCACGCGATTCCAGCAGGAAGTCAGCAAGTGCGTGGCCAATCCGGTGACGTACCCCTCCGTTTACAAATAGCTTCGTTGCGCCCGCTTGACGATCTTGCGGCGCTTTATCGCCGCGCGCCGGCTCAAAGGCGGGGACCGGCTATCGCCCATTTGAAGACGACCAAGGCGAGCGCCAGCACGATCACGAGTTCGGTCCACAAGAACACCCACATGTCCGCCTGAATGCCGAGCGGCGGCGAGCCGGGGAGCGCGTTACGCAACACGGGCAGGGCGAAGGCGAACGCCGCGAGAGAGCCGATCAACGACGTCTCCGGCGGGCGCACTTCAATGAACGTCAAGACGCCGACCACAACGGCGCAGCAGCCGAGCACGACCATCGCGCCGTATGCGCATAGCGCAAACAGCGCAAAGGCGCCGCTACGCGTAATCGAGGTCGTCAGCTGAACGCCATCCTGATCCGGTCCAGGCTCGCTCGTCGTATGCAGATCGTACCCGAGCGCCCCCTCCCATATCGTGACTCTAGCCGGGAGCGGGGTTGAGGACTTTCCGTCCAGTAGCTGGACGCCGAACCGCGCCACATAGGAGTCCAGCGGGTAATGGGTGACGCTGCCTTCATTCAGGTCGACCTCGAAGGTCGAGCTAGCGATATGATCGGCGACCGCCAGCTTGATTTCCTCCACCGTCTTGTCGTGGCTGACCAATAAGGTCAAATCGCGGTCCGAGCCGGCGTGAGAGTTTTTGCTGTCGGATGTTCTTGGCGACAGATAGGCGCGTATCTGCATGGCGTCGTTGAGGGCGTCGATGCCGATCGGCTCGAGATAGACCTCCCCCGCGGGCACGACGGGGTCGGCGGCGCCGAAATGCCGTTCGCTGGGCAGGTCCGAGACCCTGAAGCGGCTGAGCATCAGTAGGTAGCTGGCCGTCAACGCAATCAGAACCATCCCGATCGACAGCAGCCGCATATCCCGGCCGCGCGGCTGAAACCGATCCATCCCCCACATCGCTTCCGACCGTCGATGACCCCACCGTAACTTACCGCGACGCGACCGTTCGGCAAGCCCGATACGCGCCGACGCGCGTCCTCCCGCTCACTCCGCCGCCGCCGGCTGGGCTTCAGGCGACGCCGCGAGCTTGCCCGACACCGCCGCGCCCGCGTCCGGCTTGAGCTTGGCGAAGACGAACACCGACAGGCTCGAGATGATCGCGACCATCACGAAGGAGAGCGAAAGATCGCGCGCCTGCA
>JBAUXQ010000314.1:0-6662 GCA_049584355.1 Roseiarcus sp.
TCAATGTCGAGGGCACGTTTCTCGGCTGCCGCGAGGCGGTGCGGGCGATGAAGGAGAGCGGCGGCGGTTCGATCGTCAACCTCTCCTCGGTCGCCGGGATCATCGGCGACGCCTCTTCGGCGGCCTATTGCGCGAGCAAGGGCGCGGTGCGCCTTCTGACCAAATCGGCCGCGCTCCATTGCGCGCGCTCGGGTTACGAGATTCGCGTCAATTCCGTTCATCCCTCGTTCGCGGAGACGCCGATGGTGCTCGAGGGCATCGCGCGAGCGAAGGATCCCGAGCGGGTGCGCGCCGGCCTCGCCCGCGCCGCGCCGATGGGCCGAATGGGCAAGGCGGAAGAGGTCGCGAACACGATCCTCTTCCTCGCCAGCGACGAGTCGTCGTTTACCACGGGCGGAGAATTCATGGTCGACGGGGGACTCACGGCGCAGTGAAGCGATGAGGTGGATCGATGCGATTCTGGCGGGCCTTTCGGGCGACGGGACCGCGGCTTTCGCCTCTTCACGCCGTGATGCGCAACCAGCTGTCCGCGGTGAGACGGGGCAGAAGCCCAAGCAGGGCCGCTCGGTCGATGGCGACGCAACCAACGGTCGGCGAATAGGTCTTCCGCGCGATATGAAGGAAGATCGCGCTGCCTAGGCCGGGTTTCGTCGGGAATCTGTTGTAGCCGATCACGACGATGAGGTCATAGATCTCGTCGTTGCGCCAAAGAGGCTCGAGGTGCGCGGGGTAGGGCGATTGGACCAGACGGTTATAGCGGGGGTCGGCGGGATCATCGACCCAGGCGTCGTTTGGCTCGAGAGCGCGCATCGGCAGCATAGTGGGGGGCGGCGCCACTCGATCCGAGCGATAGAACCCCTGAAGCAAAGGGAAATCTCCCGCGGGCGTCGCGAGGTCGCCCTCGCGCTTGTCCATGCGCACGCCCCTCCTGCCGACCGCCGCGCGCGTCGATCCGCCGGGCCAGTAGAGACACCCTGCGCTATAGACGAGATCGAACGGCGCCGCGCGCGCCCGGGACAAGAGGAAGGGCGCCGCGAGCATCGTCGCGATCATTCCGAGGGCGGCGCGGCGCGGCGCGGCTCGGCTCACTCCAGATAATCGTCGTTGCGCGTGATGCGCCACCGTCCGTCGTCCTCGCAACGCACCCTATAGGCCTCATGGCCGACATCGGGCGGGAGCGCCCGGCCGCCGCTGACGATGCTGATCGAATAGGTGTCCTCGATCCTCGCCTCTCTTCCCGAGCGGGAGACAATTGTCGGGCGCTGCGGCAGCCCAACACTGACGCGCGACCACCGCGCAAAGCCGCTGCGCTTGGCGGCGACGATGCCCGCTCTATCGCGCGACTCGCCGGTGCGACTGTTCACATAGATCGCGTCGTTCGCCCACTGATCGGCGTAGAGCGAGAGGTCGAGCGCCTGCAAGGCCGCGAACAATTGGCGAACCGGAGCAAGAATCGTCTCTGTCGACGCGTCCGCGCAAGGATCGGTTGGCGGCGAGGCGGGCGGCAGCGGGGCGGGCGGCGATGGGGCGATTATCGCCGTCGAGGACTCAGGTCCTGCGAGATAGACGTCGCCGATCAGCGAGGAATTGTCCCACGGAATTTGCCCGCCTGTCGCATCGACCACGTCTTTGCGCACGCGCGACATCATTTGGCGAATTTCCAGTCCGCGCGTACCGATGTGGCGCAACAGCGCGGCGGTGAACGGCGAGTTACGTCCCTTGCCATCCGCAGCGACTGTGTTCGGTTGGGTGGAATAGATGATCAGTGAGCCGGCGGCCCGGGTGTCCATCGGGGACAGGCCTCGCGACCCGCCGATGCCGCGATGCGTCGCATCGACGAACGGATTGTTGCGGCAGGCGTCGAGAATGATGATGCGCACGCTTGCGCCGTCGGTCATCGCATCCTGCAATTTCGATAAGTCGATCGTCTGGAGACCGAGCGTGGCCTGACTGTCGATTCTCGCGTCGACGGGGATGAGATAGTTCTCGCCCTCCGCCTGCACCCCGTGACCTGCGTAGAAGAACAGCGCAACGTCCGCGTTGCGCGCGCGATCGGCAAACCGGGCGATTGCCGCCGCCATGTCGTCCCGCGATGAGTCGATCCTGAAATCGACGTCGAAGCCGATCGCGCGCAACGCGGCGGCGACGTCCCTCGCATCGTTCGGGGGATTCGAAAGGGTGGGCGCCGGTGCATAAGCGCCGTTGCCGATGACCAGCGCGACACGATCAGCCGCCAAACCCGGGCGCGGAAAGCCGAGCATCGCCGAAGCGGCAACCAACAGCGCGACAACGATAAATCTGTGAACAGTCATTGGCGCCTTTTGAACAGGCAGGTCCTGTTTTGAAATATAATCCGGCCCACAGTTCGGCTGAATTCTCCAGATCCAACGGCCGGGACGACCTGTACCTCTTATACGAACATCGCCCTGTCCCGCGCCACCGCCTCGGCCAGATGATCGGCGAGCGCGCGGATGCGCCCCAGGCCGCGCGTGTCTTCGTGGGTGACCAGCCAGTAGGCCCGCGTCGCGCGCCGTTCGGGCAGCACGCGAACCAGATCCTTGAATCGCCGGGCGATGAAGTTGTGGACGACGCCTAAGCCCACGCCCGCGCGTACAGCCTCGAGCTGGGTCACCGCGCTCGCGCTTTCGAAACTGGTCGGCGCGCCATCAAAAAGCTCGCGCACATAGTCGAGCGCGGTCGAGAAGGCGTGCTCCTCGACGTAACCGATGAGCCGGCGGCGCTTGAGCGCCTCGATGTCGGCCGGCGCGCCGTTGCGCTTGAGGTATGCGGCGCTGGCGTAGACGCCCAGCGTATAGTCGGTGAGCTTGCGGGCGACGAACCGCCCCGCTTCCGGCTTGTCGAGGCCGACCACGACATCGACCTCGCGCCGCGCGAGCGGGGTCAGCTGCGGCAGCGGCATCAGTTGCAGCCTGACGCCTGGATGACGCTCGGCGAAATCGCGCAGCGCCGTCGTGAGGTAGTAGGTCGAGAACCCGTCCGGCGCGCCGATGCGCACATCGCCCGAGAGTTCGAGATCGACGCCGGAGATCTCGCCCTGCGCGTGCAGGAACGCGCTCTCCATCTGCTCCGCCGCGCCGATGAACCGCTCGCCCGCGCCGGTAAGCTTCGCCCCGGTCGTGCGGCGGTCGAACAGTTTGGCGCCGACGGTGGCCTCCAGCGCGGCGATGCGGCGGCTGACCGTCGCATGGTCGAGGCGCAAGCGTTTCGCCGCGGCGACAAACTGGCCGGCGCGCGCGACCGCGAGAAAGACGCGGACGTTGTCCCAGTCCAACGAAGCCGTTCCCTTATCCACCCAGCATCGCGCGGCGGAGAAAGGCGACAACTTCCTCCATCATTTCGGCGTTCACGCGGCCGATCTTTTCCGCGTCGCCGCCTTCGATGGTCGCCAGCTTGCAGGGCCGGACGATTGACGGCGCCGGGAGATTGGCCTCGGGATAGGTTTCCCCGAAGGGAATATCGTCGGGCCATGGCCGGTTCTCGGCGCTCGTGATCATCGCGACCCAGAGCGGACGCCGGTCCTCGCCGAGGCCTCCTCTGGACACGACAAGCGCTGGCCGCCATTGCCGGGTCGCTCGATCCGTATAGGGAAAAGGCACGCGGACGACATCGCCCTGCTCAAAGCTTGGCATAGGCCTTCCGGTCGGCGTCGCCGCTCCACTCAGCGAAGGCGCCGAAAGGGTCCTCGGCTCCGCGCTCGATGACCTTCGTCAAAATGACCCTGCCGCCGTCAATCTCATAGGCAAGCTCGTCGCCTTCCACGAGACGGAGAGCCGCGCGGACGGGCTGCGGAATAGTGGTCTGGGCTTTGCTTGTCAGTTTGCTGGTGATCATGGCGCACGCTGCGGCTATGGCGTAAGGAGAATCCTTACCGCGGCTGTGAGCACTCCGGCAAGGCAAATTCCTTCGCGTAGTCGAGCCTGAGCTGCCTGGCGAGCCTGTTCCCCGCCTCCGCCTATCCAGCCGGCGGACCCGACATCGCAAGTCCGGCGGTCCGAATTTCCGCCCGCAGCCACCCGCAGTCGGGGCGCCGGACCAGTTCGGCGAACTCCGGCAGGGCGACCGCGGATTCGTAGAGCGCCAAGGCTTCCCAAACGTTTCTCCGGGCGAGGTCGGCGCGGCGGTTCTTCATGCATTCGGCCGCGCCGGCCAGATAGCGTCCGGCCCTCCGGGTCCGCGCCGCGGGCAGCACGGCGGCCGCGACATCGCGCGGCAGCGTTCGCTCGAAGATCTCGAGCGTTCGGCGAAAATCGAGCTGCGCCGCGAAGGACTCAAGGAGCTGATCCGTCAGTTGATGGGCATGTTCGGCTCGCCAAGTTGCGAGCGGCTCCGGGAGGTGGAGCCAGCTGCGTTGCGTCGCGCTCCGCACGTACCATTCCCAGTCCGCCATCATCGGAAGATCGGTGCGGAACAGGCCGACCCGCTCGAAGGTCTCGCGTCCGAAGGCGACCGCGGGCAGATTCAGCGGACATTCGGTCGCGAGCCTGATCAGGAAATTCCGGTCCATCAACCCGGCCGAGGCGCGAAAGGGCGATGGTGACCAGGTCCGGCGTGAACGCTCGTAGAACACTTCGTACTGGCAAAAGGCGACGCCAGCCTCGGGATAGGTCTCGATCGCCTCGCGCATCTTGCGATAGAAGCCGTTCGCGACCCAGTCGTCGTCATGCAGTATGTGAATGAACCGGCCGTTCGTCGCCTCGATCGCCGCGTTGGTGCTCGGATAGAGGCCGAGTCTCGAGGCGTTGCGGAGATAACGGACCCGGCCGCGACCGGTCTCGCCAACGAGCCCGGAAAGGTCGCTCGGACTGGCGTCGTCGACGACGAGGATCTCCATCTCCCCCGGCCCCGGATCCTGCTCCAGCACCGAATCGAGACACTGTTTAAGATACGTCCCGCGCTCATAGAGCGGAACGATGACCGACCAGAATGGGCGAGCCCCGGGATTCCGAACCGGGGCCAGCCTCGCGGCCGCCGGTTCGACGCTCTTGCGCCAATAGACGCCCCAGCCGTCGATATCGACGATCGTGTCCGCGATCCCGCGCGCGTCACGGAAATCGTGGACCGCTCTCCGGCATGCGTCGAAGCAGCCGTAGTCGTCGATGATGACGAAGCCGCCCGCCGACACCTTGTCATAGAGGGCGGTCAGCGCGTCCGTCGTCGATTCATACATGTCGCCGTCGAGGCGCAGCACCGCAAGCCGCTCGATCGGCGCGGCGCGAAGCGTGTCCTTGAACCAGCCCTTGAGGAACACGACGCGGTCGTCCAGGAGGCCGTATTTGGCGAAATTCGCCTTCACCTCGTCGAGCGAAACCGCGAGCTCCTCGATCGTGTGGTGCTTGTCGCCGAGATCGGCGGGATAGGTTTTCGCGTCGGGAGCCGGAAGCCCCTCGAACGAATCGGCGACGAAGACGCGCCGCTCCAAGTCCCCGAAGGCCTCGAGCGCCGCGCGCATCAGGATGCAGGCGCCGCCGCGCCAGACGCCCGTTTCGATGAGATCGCCGGGCACCCCTTCGCGGATCGCGGTTTCGACCAGTTCGCGCAGGTTCGTGAGCCTCGCGCGCCCGATCATGGTGTGCGCTTGCCGGGGCCAATCGCGGCCGGTCTCTCGCAGCGAGGGGTCGAAAGGCCTTTCAACGCCGGGCAAGCCGACGCCGGTATAGCCGTCGCCGTAGATGGTATTGGTCAGACACCGCTCGATGAGATCGAGGTAGAGCGCCGATGACCTCGAAGCGGACTTGGGGGTGGCCATCATCTCCAGGGGATTTTCGGCGCGGGACATGCGCCCGAGGCTAGGGCTGCAGGGCCGCACTGGCAAGGCGCGCGCCAGCGGCGCCAGGGGCGCGGGGCTCGGTAAGCGACGGCTTGGCTTGGGGAAATTCCGCACAGCCGATGCGCGATCTCGGAGATTGCTGTGCGCAAAATCGGAGCGCATAAACCTGGAAGGACCGACATCGAGGGAGCGAAACCATGATCGAGTATGGGCATTTCATCGGCGGCAAGCATGTCCCTGGCAAGTCGGGGCGAACCGCCGACGTCTTCCAGCCGATGGACGGCACGGTGCGCGCCCATGTGGCTCTGGCCTCCAAGGCCGAGGTCCGCGCCGCGGTCGAGAACGCCAAGGCGGCTCAAGGCGCCTGGGCGGCGGTAAACCCGCAGCGCCGCGCCCGCGTCCTGATGAAGTTTCTTGACCTCATCGCCAAACACAATGACGAGCTCGCCGACACATTGGCGCGCGAGCACGGCAAGACGATCGCCGACGCCAAGGGCGACATCCAGCGCGGCGTCGAGGTGGTCGAATTCGCGCTCGGCGTCCCGCACCTGATGAAGGGCGAATATACCGACGGCGCAGGCCCCGGCATCGATCTTTATTCGATGCGCCAGCCGCTCGGCGTCGTCGCCGGGATCACCCCGTTCAACTTTCCGGCGATGATACCCTTATGGAAGCTTGCGCCGGCGATCGCCTGCGGCAACGCTTTCATCCTCAAGCCCTCGGAGCGCGATCCGGGCGTGCCGATGCGGCTTGGCGAGCTGTTCGTCGAGGCGGGCGGTCCTCCCGGCATTCTCAACGTCGTCAACGGCGACAAGGAAGCCGTCGACGCCATTCTCGACGACCCCGACATCCAGGCGATCGGCTTCGTCGGCTC
>JBAUXQ010000315.1:0-4995 GCA_049584355.1 Roseiarcus sp.
GTCGGAATCTGCCCGGCCGACGTGGTGCGGTTAGGATGCCGATCAGGCCGCGATCGAGACGGCCTTGCGGGTCTTCCGATAGCCCACAAAGCCGAGGCCCGCGGAGCCGAGGAGCATCATCGCCCAGGTCGACGGCTCCGGAATGAGGCTCGCGCCGGTGGTATAGAACAGCACGTCGCCGGAGGAGGAGATGGTGAGCGGTCCTTCACTTGTCGTGACATTCTGGAATTGATTGAGCGCGAAGACGCCAGTGCCGATTACAGGACCGTAATCCGCCTGAAAAGTGAAGGCGGCAGCGTCGCTCGCCGACAGATAGAAGTCGAAGAGGTCTGGAGCGCGGGGAGCGCCTACCCGGCCGAGAAAGACGGCAGAGTCGCCATAGTTGACTCCAAGTCGCGTCGGAATAGACAAGGTCGCAGTTCCGTCTCCAGGAATCGTGATGGTGACGCTCACGACGGGATTGATCTCATTACCTGACACGGTGGAGTTGTCGCCGGCGATCGTGATCAGGAAGTCGCCCGACCAGTCAACTCCGTTCAGGGCGCCCGTTCCGTCGCCTGAAATGTAATAGTCAATGATCGCCGCCGAGGCCTGAGAGAGCGTTGCCCCGAACGCCGCTGCGGCGCACGCTGCGCCAATCAAAAAGTTGCGCATCGAGCACCCCCAAATGCAGCCTGACTGAGGCTAAGTAATTATACCCACCATTCGCACATTGTAAACCTGGAAATATGTGGAGGATCGATGTCGAAGTGGCGCTCGCGCCATGCTCGACGTCGACGGGCGCGAGGTTCATTCGGAGGTCGCACGCCAGCGCTGCGGCTGCGGCGGAGGCCGCCGGCGCCGGGTGCGAGCGCACTCGCGCGTGGGTTCGAGGGCTGACGGCCTCGCGCCGCCATTCCGAATCCCGTGCTATGCTGGGCGCAAAACCTAAGCGATTGCCCCCGGCTCCCGCCTTCGCCCTTTGAGGACTAGGCCAATGACGAACGCGCTCGACAAAGGCTACAACGAGGGGCGGCTGGCCTTCCGACGGTATTTCGCAAAATATGGTCCGAACGTGAAACAGAACGATCCGAGGATGCCGCCCAACCCGTACGTCGGATACTATGGGTTCGCGTGGTTGAACGGGTTCGAGTCTGAACTGCGGCGCCACGTCGTCTTTACCCCTAGCACGGGCGGATTCCGCGACAGCGAACGGCTTTCCTTTCGTTGAATTACGGCTCGCCGTCGCCTTTCGCCAGCCGCAAGATAACGTCGCTGTAGCTCTCGCCAGGGCCGCGAGCCGGTTCACAACCGGCGGGTCGAGCCAGATGAAATAGTCGCCGTTGGGCGCGCGCTGCGGCTCGACGCCGAGTCGGAAGACGCGCGAGGCGCGTCAATGCGCTCGGTGCTCGTTGACTGATGAAAACGATTGCCGTTTCGAAGAGCTTCCAGGGAGTCCAAGGCGTCTATCGACACACAAGCGAAACGTGCTCGTGCGAAATGACGTTTGCCGCGTTCCTGCCGCCGCAGGCGGAAACAGCGCCGGTTCCGGTGCTGTGGTGCCTCTCGGGGTTCACCTGCACCGATCAGAACGTGATGGACAAGGTGGGGTATCGGCAGGTCGCTTCGGAATTAGGCGTCGCGATTGTTTTTGCCCGGATACGAGTCCTCGGGGGGGACCACGTGCCGGACGACAAGAACGATTGGAAGTTTGGCTCCGGCGCTGGGTTTTACCTCGACGCTACGCAGGACCCCGATGCGCAAAACTACCGGATGGCGAGCTACGTCGCTGACGAACTTCCGGCCATCGTCGCCCGAAACTTCCCTGTCGATATGTCCCGGCAGAGCATTTTCGGCCATTCGATGGGGGCCCACGGCGCGATTACGCTGGCGCTGAAACACCCGGGTCGCTTCCGATCCGTGTCGGCGTTTGCTCCTATATGTCAGCCATCCACGGCGGGTTGGTCCCGCCCCGCTTTCGAGAGGTATCTGGGCGGAGATAAGCAGGCTTGGCGAGCGTATGATTCCGTTTGCCTCATCGAAGATGGGAAGAGGGTTCCGGAGTTGCTGGTCGACCAGGGAGCCGCCGACCCCTTTCTCGATGATGGCCTGCGCCCTTGGCTCTTGCGTGACGCTTGCGCGACGGCAGGCATCCCTCTGACGCTCAACATGCGCGAAGGGTACGATCACTCGTATTTTTTCATCTCGACATTCATGGAACTCCATATCCGTTGGCATGCACGGCGCATTCACACCTGAGAAGCTCGTGCCGCGCGAGCGGCATGCCATTGCTTTCGGAGAGACGCCGCCGCAGGCTCTTCGTGCGATGGCCGTCGAATACGGCAAGTCGCCGGCCGAAACTTTGGCCGATCTGGTGTTCGCGCTCGACGAGGACGCCTCGATCGCGCGGCGCTTTCTGCGTGTGCAGCGAATGGCGCCGCCTCGGATGGACGTCGCCGCTGCCCCCGCCGGAGCGTCTTAGCGCCGCGAGAGGGGCGAACGGGGCGGCCTTTCGGGCCGCCCTTTTTGTGCCTGCAATCGCAAGCGCCCCACGCAGTTACTGCGACTTTGCGCCATACATCGCATCGACCTGCTTACGGAAATCGGTCATGTCGTACATGTTGCCGTTCAATTCGGTGCTCCACTTCCGCACCAGGGCTGCCGCACTTATTGCTTCCTTGATCTCTGCGTCTGTCGCTCCCGCTGCCCTGGCGGCCTTGTTGTGGGCGTAGATGCAATATTCGCAAGGGATTTGTGCTGCCACCCCGAGTGCGATCAACTGCTTCGTCTTATCATCCAGCGCCCCTTTCGGGTTCATAACCGCCATGTACTCTTGCCAAGCGGCCGCGGCGCTGGGCGCAGGCGAAACGTCTGTGAAGAATTTGGGGGCCTCTTGAGCGAAGGCCATGACTGGCAGGATGCTTAGCGCTACGGTCGCAAGAAGGGCTCTCATTCGTTTTCTCCCCGTTTCTTTCGCGTGTTGGTTGCGCGCGCTCATTGTTTGCGCGGAGTTCTCACAGCATAAAATTCTAAATCTGTCTGTGATCTGCGTCACACAACTGCCGGTAGAGTGGTCACGCTGGGTCACGGCCAGCCCTACAGCGACGTGATCCTATGGCAGACGAAAGGGTCGCGGACGTCGAGGCGACTCGGCGGCCGTTTTGTTTTGGGGCCGTCTCCCATGCTAAATGCTTTGCGCAAAGCAAGGCCAGCAGATGCCAGAGGGATTCATCGTTTTAACGGGCACAGGCATTAAGGACGCGCGCGAATGGGTCATGCGGGCACGTTGGAAGCCCCCTATTGGCGCCTCGGGGGCTTAACGCCGGTGTCGCAGGACCTGTCATAAAAGGCGCGGCAGAGGCGGCTAAGACTTACAAAATCCAAGAGACCGCGTTGGCATCCAGCGCAAGGGAGAAAGCATGATTGCCTGGGGGCAATGCTTCCTGAGCGCCTGCGCATTGGGTGTCGTGCTGACTCCGGTGTCGCCGTCGCTCGCCCACGTCACGCGATCGAGCGTCTTGGGGTCGAGATCGGCTCGCCCTCGCCGCGCTCATGCCAGAAGCGCGTCCTGACAGTCTGACAGCGCGCCGCGTCAGTGAAGGCCCCGACGTTCGAGAGAGCGGAGGGGCATTTGTTGGGCGTCAAAAATCCTTGCTAATCCTTGTACAAGGCAGGGCGGCACCGCGCCCTTGCCCTGAACACCGGCGCCATGATCGCTACGGGCGAGAGGACCCATGATTGACGACCAAACCGAAAAGGACGAGATCGCTGAGCAGTGGGCGACGGGTTAAAAGGCTTTGCAAAGGTGGCCACGCCAGTATTCATCGAGGCGGCGTGTTCGTTATTGTCCCTCCATCGGAAGGGTTCCGAAATCTACCGCTAGTTTTAGGATACTCTGTTCTTGATCAGGTACTCTACCTATTGATAAAACAGAGAGTGTTTACTTGTAATAGTTGGATGCTTGGACCTAAATTGGAGGCGTCCAAAACGGTTCTTCCGTGGCAGAATTACGCACTAGTAGACGCCGGAAAGACGGCGCGCAACGATTTGGCGCATAAGGGGAGGCTTGTGGACGATGGCCAGTGCCTTGTCTTTGTTGAGGCCATAGAGGCCGAACTTCAAGCGTGGGGCGTGATTTAGTAGCTGTCGTCAAAACCTGCCCGGCGTAAAGCGATCTGCAGCCGCGTTCTTGTTTCGTTCACTCCATCGCGCTATCGTCCGCCGATGCCCGAGCCCGACGACGACCTGACGCCCGCCCGCCCCGAGGACCTCCGCACGTGCATCGCCTTCGCGCTGACGATCGACGGCCGTTTGGCGAAAGCGCAGTCGGCCGAGTTGATGGCGTCGATCGTCGCCGAGCGCCTGGTCGCGCGCCTCGAACGCGATGGCTTCGTGGTCATGCGGCGTCCGCCGGCGCCGGGCGCTGCTGTGCTCGAGCGGGGCTTTGAGGGTTAGACGGCGCGCGCTGCGCCCTTTCGCGACTTCCGATAGCCCGCCCAGCCCAGGCCCGCGAAGCCGAGAAGCATCATCGCCCAGGTCGAGGGTTCGGGAGCGGAAGTATTATTTATCACAACACAATTGTTGCAGGCTATTGCGTCCAATCCATCGTAGATACCTACGGTATTATACGTATCTATATAGTTGTGCTGTGTCGTTGTGTTGCTGACAAAATATAATACAAAATACTGAAAAGAACCATCTCCGTTATAGGCCACTCTCGAATCTGCCCGATCTATATCCGCAAGCGTCCAAACACGAGAGCCCGTCGTGTAGTTTATGCCGACGAAAGCGGTGCCGTTGGAGAGAGCGTCGTCAATAGTAACGCTTCCGCTGAGTGTTGGCTGGGAAGGGAGCCCAAAGGGACTGCCGCTTCCAATGAGTTGAAACCAACCACCCCCTTCAACGTCGAAACTGACTGTAATCAGCGCGGCGAAAGACGGCGTGGATGCGAGAAATAACACCACCATTGTGCCCAAGAGGCAGGTCCATAACTTGGCCATTGGCGGTTCCCCATCC
>JBAUXQ010000316.1:0-5970 GCA_049584355.1 Roseiarcus sp.
TAAGTCTTGACGGTCACGCCGCTCCCGTAGGCGCTGTAGGCAAAGATGCCTGATCCGTTGGAACCGGTGACGGTCCCTGTGGTCGTGATCGACAAGACGCCGGGGCCGTAGTCCACGCCGACGACGCCGTACGTCCCTCCCGCAACGTTCTGGGCCTGAATTGTGACGCCCTGTCCGGACTGGTAGCCTTTGCCGATCAGCCCGTAGATCGAGCCGCCGCTTACCGTTCCGGTCGTCGTAATGGTGAGGGCGCCGCTGCCGTGGTTGTAGGCGCCGATGCCTTCGACGACGCCGCTCGCGCCCGCGGCGTTGATCGAAAGCGAGGTCCCATAGTTCCTGGCGAAGATGCCGCGGGCGCCGCCGACGACCTGGCCAACGGTCGTGATCGACAGCGCGCCGGAGCCCTGGTTCGCGGCATAGACGCCGAACGTTCCGCCGGAGACGTTGCCGGCGGCGCTGATCGTCAATGACGTTCCCGCGTTCCTCGCCTCGATGCCTGCGCCAAAACCGCTGACCGGTCCGCTGGTCGTGATCGACAGCGCGCCGCTGCCCTGGTTCAGGGCATAAATGCCGTCTCCCTTGGCGCCGCTGGCGACGCCGTAGTTTCCGCCGACGACAGTCGCCGCGCTGATCGTCAGCGACGCGCCGTAGTTTTTTGCCGCAATGCCCGAATTGTATTTGCCGTAGACCGCACCGGTCGTCGTGATCGACAACGCGCCCGAGCCTTTGTTGAGCGCGCTTATGCCGTAGTTCGTTCCGACCACCCCCACGGCGCTGATCGTCAATCCCGCGCCGTAGTTTTTGGCCTGAATGCCGGAAGCCGTGACGCTTTGGAGGGCGCCTGCGCTGACGCTTCCGGTGGCGGTGATCGTCAGATTGCCGGCGCCGAGATTGGTCGCATTGATCCCATAGCCATTGCCTGAGATCGTCGAGACGTAGGCGTCGGTGAAGCCGAGGCCGGTCCCTGCCGCCGTGGTCGACAGATCGAAAGCGTCGCCGGTGGTCGTCGTGATGCCGAAACCGGGGGTCGTGGTGACGACCAACGGCGCGGCCGCCGGGGCGGGGCTGAGGCTTTGGGTCGTCGTTGTCGATCCGGAGCAGGCGTACGTTCCGGCCGGCCCCGACGGGGCGCAGTCGGCGTAGACGCGCCGGCCATAGCCGAGACAAAGCGTCCCCAGCATCGCCGTGCTCAACAACAGCCGACGCCTCGGCCCATGCGAAGGCGGCGCGCCGATCATTGGTTTCGCCACCGTGCTACCCTGGAATCGGGCGGATTTGGATGGGGGCGTCGATAGGCGCGCGAATCGTCACGATCTCTGGCCCGTGCGTAGGATTCGCAGCAACCTCGCCGGGCGAACTTGGGCGAGGCTGAATTTTGCCGGCGCCAGATTCGGGCGGAGGTTACGCGAAGCCGCCACGGGCGGAGTTCTTCGCGCCGTTGGTCTGGTTCAGACCTGATATAACCGGCGGCGCCGGATTCGAAGCGCCAGGGAGTCATGCATGCAAAACGTCTCGTTCAAGGCCGGAGACACGATCATCGTCGAAGGCGACGACGGCGACACGGCGTTCTTCATCGTCAGCGGGTCGGTCGAAGTCATCATCGGTCAGGGCGCCAACGCCAGGGCGGTCGACACGCTGCAAACGGGCGAGGTGTTCGGCGAAATGTGTCTGATCGAGCCCGGGCCGCGATCGGCGACAGTCAGGGCGGCGACCGACACGGAATGCCTCGCCGCTTCTTACGAAGAGTTCATTGCCGCGATCGAGGAGAACCCGGCGCGCGCGGTAGGCTTCATGAAGACGCTGGTCAGGCGGCTCCGCCTGATGAACGATTTGATCGAGCGGGCAAACCCGAGCCGGGGCGGGTTTCGCGCCCTGTTTCTCGATTGGCAAAAATCAGCGGGGCCCCACAAACTCGCCCCCGAGGCAGCCGCCCTGTCCTGGACGATGCTGTGGTGAGGCGGCGACGAATTCAGGATTTCGGCCGAGCGCCAGGGCGCAGCGCGCAGCCGCAACAGAACGAGGAACGAAGGAATGGATATCAAGCGAAGCGGCTCCCAGCCTTCCGGCAAAGGTCCGGTGGAATGGTTCACCGGCGCGGTCCGCATCGATCCGCTGATCAGCCCGCCCGATCCGGCTCGCGTCGCCGGCGCCCTGGTCACTTTCGAGCCCGGCGCGCGCACGGCCTGGCACACCCATCCGCTCGGCCAGAACCTGATCGTCATGACCGGCTGCGGCCGGGCCCAACGGGAGGGCGGCCCGATCGAGGAAATCCGGCCGGGCGACGTGGTGTGGTTTTCCCCCGGCGAGAAGCATTGGCACGGGGCCGCGCCGACCACGGCCATGAGCCATATCGCCGTCCAGGAAAAGCTGGACGGCAAGGCCGTCGACTGGATGGAGAAGGTCACTGACGAACAATACCAGGCCTGATTTCCATCCCGGGACGGCCGTGACATGGAGAAGCGCAAACCCAGCCGAGGATCCGGCTCGCGTTCCATTCCGCTGGCCGACCGCCAGCCCTGCGCCGCCGATCGCGCACCCCATCTTCAAAGAAACCGGAGTCTGAACTCATGAGCGAAGGCATCAAGGGTAAAGTCGTCGTCATCACCGGGGCGAGCAGCGGGCTCGGAGAAGCCGCCACGCGGCGGCTGGCTCAAAACGGGGCGAAGCTGGTGCTGGGCGCGCGGCGCCTCGACCGGCTTCAGACGCTGGCCAACGAGCTGTCGCTGGGAGGCGACGCGGTCGTGCGGACCGACGTGACCCAGCGCGCCGAGGTCAAGCGCCTCGTCGACCGCGCCGTGCAGTCGCACGGGCGCATCGACGTGATCATCAACAACGCCGGCCTGATGCCGCTCTCGCCGCTCGAACGGCTGAAGATCGACGACTGGGACCGCATGATCGACGTCAACATCAAGGGGGTGCTCTACGGCGTCGCCGCCGCGCTGCCGCACATGAAGGCGCAAAAGAGCGGCCACATCATCAATGTCTCGTCGGTCGCAGGCCACAAGGTGCGGCCCGGCGGCACCGTCTATTCCGCGACCAAGACCGCGGTGCGGGTCATTTCGGAAGGACTGCGGCAGGAGGTCAAGCCTTACAACATCCGCACCACCATCATCTCGCCGGGGGCGGTTGCTTCCGAATTGCCCGATAGCGTCACCGAGCCCGATGTGGCCGAAAACGTCCGCAAGGTCTACGAGAACGCCATCCCCGCCGACTCCTTTGCGAGCATGGTCATATTCGCCATGAGCCAGCCTGAGGACGTCGACGTTAACGAGATCCTGTTCCGGCCGACGAGGCAGGAATACTGAACCGCCGGCGCCGCGCCGGCGCGATGACCTGAAAAGCAACTGAGCGCGAGGTAAAGAGGAACGGACGCGGCGACGGGGTCAGCGGCGCGAAAGGCAGGTAGGCGTGGGCGATCAAACCGCGGATGAAAGGGACGACGACCAGCCGATCAATCATTCAATCCCGGACTTCTCGTTGGTGGTGCTTGTCGGCGCCCCAGGTTCCGGGAAAAGCAGCTTCGCTCGAAAATGGTTCCGACCGACGGAAATCATTTCGTCCGATCATGCTCGGGCGCTCATCAGCGACGATGAGCGCGATCAATCCGTCTCGGGTGACGCGTTCGATATTGTTCGCCTCATTGCCGAAAGGCGCCTGAAAAATCGTCGGCTTAGCGTGATCGACGCGACGAATTTGCATTCGTCCCAGCGTCGCTTTTGGACGCAAATCGGGCATCGATGGAAGGTTGATGTCGTCGCGATTGTCCTCGATCCCGGGCTCGATGCGTGTTTGGAATGGAACGACGCGCGGCCGGACAGAAAAGTCGATCCCGCGATCCTCGCGCGTATGGTCGAGGAGCTTGGCGAACTGCCGCCCATTGAGGACGAAGGTTTTCGGTTCATTATCCATCTGCGTTCGCGAAACGAGATCGTCAGAGCGTGTATTCAACGGACATCGAGGCCGACCGGCGCCGATGCGGCCGATGCCGGCGGGTGAGACCGTCGGACACGCTCTGGGGTTCACGAAACCATTGTTTCGCCTCGCCTCTTGACGGCGCAGCGCCAAAACCTTACCGCTCATTTCGTCAGGGCAGGATACGGCCTGTGGGCATGAGTTCGTGCCCGATCCTTGCGTGAATCACAATTCTCCATCCGCCCTGACCCTCTCCAGCATGCCAGTCGTCAAATTCAACGAATTGCAAAGTTTCGGGCACCTTTCGCTCGTCTGGGGCGTTGCGGTCGAAGATCTGACGACGATCAACAATTCGGCGGACCAGTCCGGCTGGTACTCGGAGATGCAAATCCCGAAGCGGGGCAAGGCGAATCGCGACAAGTTCAGGACGGTCTACAAACTCGAATGGGGAATCTTAAAACAATTACAGAAGAACATCTCCCGCGATATCGACGATACGAGCTTATTCCCTGACTGCGTCAAAGGGTTTGTTCGTGGGCGTTCGGCGGTCGGCAACGCCAAGGCTCACGTCGATCAGCGCGTTATCCTCCATGCAGACATCAAAGATTTTTTCGACTCGATCACGACGGAGCAAGTTCTCGGCGCGTTCATTCGGCTCGGATGCAAGAAGGATATCGCAAACCTTCTCACCAAGATCTGCACCTTGAACGGCCGACTGCCGCAGGGGGCGAGCACGAGCCCGGTTGTTTCGAACCTCGTTTGCTCCGGTCTCGACTCCGATCTGAGCGCCTTCGCGACCCGGCAGGGCGCGCGCTACACCCGCTACGCGGACGACCTGACCTTCTCCACCAGCGGGACTTCAAACGCCAAGGAGTTTCGCGGCATCGTCGACGCCGTACGCGGCATCGTCGAATTGCATGGGTTCAAGCTCCGCGAAGACAAAACGCGCACCCAGAGGCGCGGAAAGAGCCAATATGTCACCGGCCTCTGCGTTTCGGCTCCAGGCGAGCCTCGGGCGCCTCCTCGGGTGAAGCGAAGGCTGCGCCTTGAGCTTTACTATGCGAAGAAATTCGGAATCCAAAACCACTTGTCCCGTGTCAACCGCGAATGGACAGAGCTGCGCCTGCGCGCCTATTTTCGCGGATGGATCGACTACCTTCATTCTGTGCCCGCCGAGAGCGCAGTGGCGCAGCGGCTTCGCAAGCAGCTCGAATCCCTTTAGATCGCCTGCGCCTCGGCGCGGTTACGATCGACCCGCGCTCCAGTCCGGCGGCAAGGGGTGGTGACGTGAATAGCGGGCGCCCGACCGCAGGTCCTGCAGGATCCTGAGTTTGTTGGGATAGATTCGGTCGAAGCAGCTCCGGGCGATGCCGTCTTTCGGGTCGGCGAGGCGAGCCACGGTGACCCCTCCGAGATAGTTTGCGATTTCCACCGCGCTGTCCTTTGGGACTCCGACGTGTATCGAGGAAGTCCCGACGACCGTAACCGAGTCCATCGAGTTGATCTGTTCGCGATAGTCGCTTGCGGCCTGCGATATGCTCTGCCAAAACGGCGCCAGGCGCGGACTGAGCACAAGTCGGATCGAAGTGTCGGGGAGGCCGCGCAGGCGGTCGAACAGCACGCCGTGCAGCAGCTCCAGAATCGTGTCGGCTTCGCTCTTTTGCGCCCAAAACGCGGCGTCCGCGAAGCTGACGTAGCCATCCCAAGGTAAGACGGCAAGTTCATCCGCGACCCGGTCACGGAGCGGGGCCTCATCGTTCTCGTAACGCAGGCCTGCGCGCCGCACGCGATCGACTAGGTCTGCGTTGGCGGCGAATGCACGATCAATTGCGAGGGTCGCCTTGAAGCGCGCCATTCGAGACGACAATTCATCCGGTTGATCGACTGCGACGCAGGACACGAGTTTCACCTTTTCGGCTCCATCGAAGCCCGACGCGTCGCAAGCGAGCAGGATTTCCTTCTTCGTCGCATTTGCGTCCTTCACTGATATCGAGGTCGATTTTGACTGACGCTGCGCCTGGAGCGTCGTCAGAAATTTCGCGGTGTCGTCCGCGAGCT
>JBAUXQ010000317.1:0-2069 GCA_049584355.1 Roseiarcus sp.
CCCTGAAGGCGAGCATCCTCGCGTCGATGCGCTTTCGCGTCGACGCGAGGAGTGATCCTTCACTCACTCATGACCGGGAGAGGCGAATGGCGCGAATCCCCCTGAGCACCGCGTTCACAGACATCGAGGCCGGAGCATGAAATCTGGACTGGCCCCCGGATCAACCACCGGCGCCCTTGCGAGCCACAATTTCTGACGCTATATTGCGTCATAATCGATGTGCCTGCCGAGGAAAGAACCCATGGCCCTCTCCCGTTACGCCGAGAATGGGGTTTTCGCTCCCGCCAAGATCGCCGGCGTTCTCCGCACGACCCGCGATGAAATCGCCCAAACCGCCGGGCTAGGCCGCGACGCAATGCTGCGCAAGGACCGTATCGCCTCCCAGAAGACGCAAAAGCGCCTGCGCGAGATGGTCGAGATCCTCAACAAGATCGAGTCACGGTTCGGATCTGAGCTGATCGCCTACGCTTGGTATCGTTCCGAGCCCTTGCCCGGCTTTTCGGGACAGACCGCAATGCAACTCGTACGCGCCGGCCGCGCCGCAGACGTCCTCGAGTACATCGACGCGGTGGACGCCGGGGTCTTTGCTTGACCCCAATCGACCGTTTCGCCGGCTTCCTCTATCGCGCCCTCAACCCCGTCTATGCCCGAGACCCACTATCCGGCCGCGGCGCCCAGTTGTACGGTGGCCGTTTCAATCCAAAGGGAACGCCCGCACTCTACGCGTCTTTGTCGCCAATGACCGCCCTGCGTGAAGCTAATCAGGTCGGCACGCTTCAGCCGACCACGCTCGTCGCCTACGACGCCGACGTACGCCCCGTCTTCGACACCCGCGACACAGGGTCTCTCGCCGGGTTTGGCATGAGTCCTAGAGATCTCGCCTCCGTCGCCTGGCGCGATGAAATGATGACCAACGGCGAATCCGAGACGCAGAAGTTTGCGCGACGCCTCATCGCCGCAGGCTACGCCGCACTCCTCGTCCCGTCCTTCGCCCGGGGAGCCTCGTCCACCGACCTCAATCTCGTGCTCTGGCGCTGGGGCGACGCCGCGCCGACCAGCCTCGTTCTTATAGACGAAGAGAAACGTCTCTCTTGAACCTACCGGCATCTCCGACACGTCTCGGGCAAATCATAATCTCCCGCCGGTCCGGGGTCGCCTTGAGCCAATAGGCCACTGGTCGCCTCCTGACCCGACAAACGACAAGCCTGGGCCCCCGACGACCAAGGAACGCTTGCCGCAGCTTGGATTGCCGCATCGAGGTCATCGGCGTCCAAGCGGATCCGATCACCGCCTTGGCGCCCGTCGCGACTGTCAGACGGGCGTCGCAGGATGGCTTGCCGTGCGTCCGGAGCCGGGGGTTCGGGATGGCGACATGCCGGTCGCATCGAGCATGGTCATGGCTTCACTCCACTCGTTTCGGATCGGGCGCGCAGGACGTCGTTCCAGTCGCCCCCCTCGATTGGAGGGCGAAGCCGCGCGAATGGTACCCTGAACTTTTCGCCAAGCGATCGGTGGCGGTCTGCAAAGCGGTCGCCCGGTCCATTTGCGTCCGAGGCGCTGCAGATAAGCGCGCCGGGGAGCATTGCGATACTGGCGAGCAGCGCCTCGAGCGCGGCGATCGTGCCCGGGCCCATGCCTCCGCCCGTCGCGATATAGAGCGTGTCCTTGCGCAGGCTCTCGATGGCCGCGACGCTTAGCGCGTCGATCGCCGCCTCGGCGAGAACCAGCCTCGAAAGAGGTGGACCCTTCGGGGGCAGGCGGAAGAGCGATTTGGCTCCCCCTGTCAGCGAACCTTTGTAGGTCGGTCCGCGCACATCGACATGGGAGACAACGGCGTGACCGTCGAGATGGGCGAACCAGGCGCTGCCGGCCGGCCCCTCCCGCAGAACGCCGGCCGCCGAGGCAGCCTCGATGATCGCGTAGGGGAGCCACCTCTTTCGCACGAGATACCGCCAGGTCGGAGAATTGGGCCAAACAGCCTTTCGCTCGGCCCAGCGTTCGGCGACGGGCCTGTCCGGGTTATTTCGGCCCCCTGCCCTGTCGACTGGCGGGAAGCGCGGCGACAATCC
>JBAUXQ010000318.1:0-4919 GCA_049584355.1 Roseiarcus sp.
GTCATCGACTCGCATACCGAGGGCGAGCCGACGCGGGTGATCGTCGATGGCGGGCCCGCGCTCGGCGATGGGCCGCTGGCCCAAAGGCGCGAGCGCTTCGCTCGCGAATTCGATCACTTCCGCCGCTTCGCAGTGACCGAGCCCCATGGTCACGAAGCGATGGTCGGCGCGCTCCTCTGCGAGCCCCATGATCCGGCGTGCGCCATGGGCGTTATTTTCTTCGACAATGCGGGCTATCTCGGCATGTGCGGGCACGGAACGATCGGCCTCGCCGTGACGCTTTCTCATATGGGCAGGCTCCGGCCGGGGCGCCATCGCATCGAAACGCCGGTCGGCGCAGTCGGCGTGGAGCTCGTCGACGGCTGCGCCGCAACGGTCGAGAATGTCGAGAGCTATCGTCACCTGACAGCGGTTTCGGTCGAGGTCGCCGGCCTCGGCACCGTGCGCGGAGATGTCGCCTGGGGCGGCAACTGGTTCTTCCTCACTTCGACTTCGCCCTGCGAGCTTGTGCCGGCGAATATTGGCCGACTGACCCAAGCTTCGACCGCCATTCGCGACGCGCTCGCCGCCAAGGGCGTTAGCGGCAAGGACGGCGCCTCGATAGAACACATCGAGATCTTCGCTCCCCCGCATTCGAGCGACGCGAATAGCCGCAATTTCGTCCTCTGCCCCGGCGGCGCCTACGACCGGTCGCCCTGCGGGACCGGGACCAGCGCGAAGCTGGCTTGCCTCCATGCCGATGGGAAGTTGCGCCCCGGCGAGGTCTGGGTGCAGGAAAGCATCATCGGCAGCCGCTTCCGCGCAACCTTCGAACCCGGTCCAAACGGCGGCGTTTTGCCGCGGGTCAGCGGACGCGCGTTCGTCTGCGCCGAAACCACCCTGCTGCAAAATCCGGCGGACCCTTTTCGCTACGGTTTCGGCGGCGAGGCCGCCTGATCTCGATCTGCCCCGACAAATCAGGCGCTTGACAGTCCGGCCCGGGCCGTGTCTGTGCACCGCCGCTGCGCCGGGGCGCGAGCAATAAGTCGCCTTTTCGCGTTCGGGCGGAGAAGCCGGTCATGAAGACGGCGTTGGTGTTTCCGGGTCAGGGCTCCCAGGCGGTCGGCATGGGGAAGGCGCTGGCGCACGAGTTTCCAGCCGCGCGCGACGTATTTAAGCGCGTCGACGCAGCCCTGTCCCAGAACCTCTCCCGATTGATGTTCGAGGGACCCGAGGCCGACCTCACGCTGACCGCCAACGCCCAACCGGCGCTGATGGCCACGAGCATGGCGGCCTTGCGCGTTCTCGAAACCGAAACCGGCTTCAAGGTCGCGAAGCAAGCGGCTTACGTCGCCGGGCATTCGCTCGGCGAGTATTCGGCTCTTTGCGCCGCGGGATCGCTGACGCTCGAGGACGCCGCGCGTCTGCTTCGCCTGCGCGGCGAGGCGATGCAGAAGGCGGTTCCGGTCGGCGAAGGCGCGATGGCGGCCATCCTCGGCCTCGAATTCGGACAGGTCGTGAAGATCGCCACGGAGGCGGCGAGCGACCTCTATCTCACCGGCGCGATCTGCCAGGCGGCCAACGACAACGGCGCCGGTCAGGTCGTCATCTCGGGCACGACGGCGGCGGTCGAGCGCGCGATGGAGCTCGCCAAGCTCGCCGGCGCCAAGCGGGCGCTGCTTCTGCCGGTGTCCGCGCCATTTCACTCGGCGCTGATGCAGCCGGCTGCGGTGGCGATGGCGGCGGCGCTCCAAAGCGTCGAGATTCGTCCGCCCACGCCGCCGCTCGTCGCCAACGTCGAAGCCTCCGCGGTCGCCGAACCGGAAGCGATCCGATCGGACCTCGTCGCGCAAGTGACCGGAACCGTGCGATGGCGCGAGAGCGTCGCCTACATGAGCGCGCACGGCGTCACGCGGTTTATCGAACTTGGGGCGGGCAAAGTGCTGACCGGCCTCATCAAGCGGATCGTCGAGGGCGCGACGGCGATCAGCATCGGCGCGCCCGCCGACGTCGCCGCCTTCAGCGCCCCGGCGAAGCCCTGATACGACTGGCGAGAAGGACGACGCGGTTTGTTCGATCTGACAGGAAGGACTGCGCTCGTCACCGGCGCCTCGGGCGGACTCGGCGGCGCGATCGCGCGCGCTCTGCACGCGCAAGGGGCCACGGTGGCGCTGTCGGGCACCCGGCGCGAGGCCCTCGAAGCGCTTGCAGCCGAACTCAAGGATCGCGCCCATGCGGCGCCGTGCGACCTCACGGACGCGGCCGCGGCCGATGCGCTGGTTCCAGCCGTCGAGGCCGCGCTTGGATCGCTCGACATTCTGGTGAATAATGCCGGCGTCACGCGGGACAGTCTGTTCATCCGCATGAAGGACGCCGACTGGGAGTCGGTCCTGGCGATCAATCTGACGGCGGCGTTCCGCCTCTCGCGCGCGGCGCTGAAGGGAATGATACGGCGCCGCCACGGCCGCATCATCAATGTGTCGTCCGTCGTCGGCGTCTCCGGCAATCCAGGCCAAGCCAATTATGCCGCCGCCAAGGCCGGCATGATCGGGATGTCCAAGACGCTCGCCGCGGAAGTCGCGACCCGGGGCATCACCGTGAATTGCATCGCCCCCGGCTTCATCATGAGCCCGATGACCCAGGCGCTTGACCAAAAGCAGCAGGAGGCGATCCTCGCCTCTGTCCCGATGAGGCGGTTGGGCTCGAGCGAGGAGATCGGCGCCGCGGCGGTATATTTGGCGAGTTCCGAAGCCGCTTACGTGACCGGACTTACGCTCCATGTGAACGGCGGAATGGCAATGATTTGATGGCTTTGAGCCCGCCGAAAGGGCGCGCCGCGACCGGGCTTGCGCCCTCTCGCGTTGCCGGGAAAGATATGCTATCGACGCCCTTCGTCGCAGGCGCGGGAGGGGCGCACTTTTCGAGCGTCGGCGAACCCCGAACGAAACTCTTACCGCCTCGAGAAGGCGCTGAGCGGACGGCCGGATGGCGGGCGTCCCTCGGCGGGGTCGATCGGGGACTTGATCAGAAGTCGGGCGGCAAGGCCCGACGCATAAGGGAAAAGATGACATGAGCGATGTCGCAGAGCGGGTGAAGAAGATCGTCGTCGAGCACCTCGGCGTGGAGGCCGACAAAGTCGTCGACAGCGCCAATTTCATCGACGATCTGGGGGCCGACTCGCTCGACACCGTAGAGCTGGTGATGGCATTCGAAGAGGAGTTCGGCGTCGAGATTCCCGACGACCAGGCCGAAACGATCGTCACCGTCGGCGACGCTGTCAAATACCTTGAGAAGGCGTCGGCCAAAAAGTAGCGGCGGTCGGGCGCAGCCGTTTGCAGGGCCGCCTTTCGCCGAGACGTTTTTGCCTTTAATGCAAGGGCCGGCGTCCTGTCCGGCCCTTGCCGCGTCAGGACGCCGGCCCCGCGGCGCGTCGCATCCGAAGCGGCGCACGAGCAGGACACAGTCAGGAAATGGACATGGATCGCATGAGGCGGGTCGTCGTCACCGGTCTTGGCATGGTGAGCCCGATCGCTTGCGGCGTCGAGGCGACGTGGCGCGGGCTTCTGGCCAGCGAGTCGGGGGCCGGCCGGGTCGAGAACTTCGACGTCTCGGACCTGCCCTGCCAAATCGCCGCGCAAGTGCCGCGCGGAAACGCTCCCGACGCCTTCAACCCCGACGACTGGATGGAGCTCAAGGAGCAGCGCCGGGTTGACGACTTCATCATTTACGGCATGAGCGCCGCGACGCAGGCGCTGCGCGACGCCAAATGGGCCCCTAAGACCTACGAGGAGGAGATCGAGACCGGGGTCCTGATCGGCTCGGGAATCGGCGGGCTTGGGGGCATCTACGACGCCTCCGTGACCTTGCATGAGAAAGGACCGCGCCGCATCTCGCCGTTTTTCATTCCCGGCCGTCTCATCAATCTGGTGAGCGGGCAGGTCTCGATCGCTCACAATCTCAAGGGTCCCAACCACGCTGTCGTCACCGCCTGCTCGACCGGCGCGCACGCGATCGGCGACGCGGGACGGCTGATCGCCCTCGGCGACGCCAATGTGATGGTCGCCGGCGGCGCCGAGTCGGCGGTGAATCGCCTTTCGCTGGCCGGATTTTGCGCCTGCCGCGCCCTGTCGACCGGCTTCAACGACCGGCCCAAGCAGGCCTCGCGCCCCTACGACCGCGATCGCGACGGCTTTGTGATGGGCGAAGGCGCCGGATGCATCGTGCTCGAGGAATTCGAGCACGCCAAGAACCGCGGCGCCCCCGTCTACGCCGAGTTGATCGGCTACGGCCTTTCCGGCGACGCCTATCATGTCACCGCGCCCGCCCCTGACGGCGACGGCGCCTATCGCGCGATGAGCATGGCGCTCAAGCGCGCCGCAATTTCCGCTTCGGAAATCGACTACGTCAACGCCCATGGAACATCGACTCCGGTCGGCGACGAAATCGAATTGCATGCAGTCGAGCGGCTGCTCGGCAATTCGGGGGCCAAGACGACGATGTCCTCGACCAAGTCCTCGATCGGCCATCTCCTAGGGGCAGCGGGAGCGGTGGAGGCGATCTTCTCCATCCTCGCGATCCGCGACCAGGTCGCGCCGCCAACGCTCAATCTCGACAACCCCGCGGTCGAGACGGCGATCGACCTTGCGCCGCATGCGGCGCGCAAGCGTCCGATCCACGCGGCGCTGTCGAACTCGTTTGGATTCGGCGGCACCAACGCGTCGCTTGTTTTCCGCGGAATGAACTGACCGCAGCCCAGGGGCGATTCGTTGTTTCCCCGCGCCGCGCCGTCGGCTAAACTTGACTTGCGCCCGCGAACCGGGCGTCCAGCCCCGCGCGGGGTTGAGATTTGAGGGTCGACGGCGGCAGCGCAGTGGCGGCAGGCGACATGAGCGGAGAACTCGATTCTGGCGATGGAGAGGCCCCCCGGCCTCGCGTGAGCC
>JBAUXQ010000319.1:0-6722 GCA_049584355.1 Roseiarcus sp.
CAAGGACACGAAGTAAGCTCCGCATTTTTGTCGATTGGCGCGAGGCTCGACGCGAGGCAACGTAAGGGAAGTCGCGAGCCTCGAGTCTTGACCGCCGAGGCGAACCGCACGCGACTTGCCCCGCGCCTGGCCCTCCGGACGCGGGGCCTTTTTTCGCCGCGGCCATTGCGCGGCCCTCGCATCGTCGGTCAGCGTGGTAAGGCCTCATCGGATCGCATCTCAAGGGTCCGGGGGAAGGACGACCGCGGAACTTTTCGAAACGAGTATAGGTAATTATCGCCACATGCTCGAGTGCGCTCTGAGCGCCTGCTCACGCCCGGATCGGCCGGATTCGGCCTTGAGCTGGAAAAGCTTGTGGGACTTCGACTTGGGTCCGCGAGCAAAACCCCGCGGCGGCGGCGGATTTTCGCCTGCGAGCGCGCCAGTAGAGCCGCCGGGGTGAATTTGGTACTCGGGGTGATCATGAGCCATGCCAAGCCGCGACCGTTCACGATCGACGAATTGCGCGCCTATCTCGTCGAGATCTTCCCGGAGCTCTGGAAACGGGGCGACTTTCGGATCGAAGACCTTGCGCCGATGGCCGCAACGCTGCGCCTCGTCCATCATCCGAGACACCTGAGGTACGGCGGAACCATTGCCGGGCCGGCAATGTTCGCGCTCTGCGACGTCGCGCTCTATGTCGCGATCCTGGGCGAGCTCGGCCGGGTCGCCCATGCGGTCACCACCAACGTGTCGATCAACTTCTTACGCAAGCCCGCCCCCGCCGACCTCATCGGCAAGGCCAGGCTGATCAAGCTCGGCAAGCGGCTCGCGGTCGGCGAGGTGGCGCTCTACTCGGAGGGAGAGAGCGACATGGTCGCCCATGCGACGGGCACTTATTCGATTCCAGACAGGACAGATTGAAGAGCAAACGGGAAGGGCGCATGCCGACACTCGTCGTCATGGCGGGATTGCCCGCGAGCGGCAAATCAAGCATCGCGCGCCAGCTGGCGCGACAAATGGACGCTGCTTGGCTGCGGATTGACTCGATGGATCAAGCGATCTGGGCGTCGGGCGACGCCCCGACTGACCTCCGGGATTGGACCTACCGCGCGGCGCAGGCCGTCGCGCTCGATAACCTCGGCTTAGGCCACGACGTGGTGGGGGACTGCGTGAACGACTCGCGCGAGGCCCGTGACGGCTGGGCGCAGATCGGCCGGCGATCCGGGGCTACGGTGCTTTGGCTCGAGGTCGTCTGCAGCGATCGAGAAAAGCATCGCCGCAGGGTCGAAACCAGAACGAGCGACATACCCGGCCTCGCCTTGCCGGACTGGGACGCCGTGATCAAGCGCAATTACGATACGTGGGAATGGGACCGGCTCACGATCGACACAGCTCACCGGTCGTTGGAGGAGTGTGTCGATATTGTTCTCGCGGCGTTGGCCGCCAAGCTCCCACCTTGAGCCAAATCGGCCTAGCCGAATTTCGCGGGGCGCCGCGCCCGAATAGCGGTATCATAGTACCGCATCGTGGCAAGCCGCATAATTCTAGCCAATTTCGGCCTTCACAGTTGACATTCTGCGCTTCGCGCGCCAGAAGCCCGCCACCTGAAAGAAGCGGACCAAAAAATCATGTTCGGCAAAACCCATTCGACCAAGACCGCCGAGGTCGAGAAGAAGTGGCTTCTCATCGACGCCAAGGGCCTCGTCGTCGGGCGCCTGGCTTCGATCGTCGCCATGCGGCTGCGCGGCAAGCATAAAGCCAGCTTCACCCCCCATGTCGACGATGGCGACAACGTGATCGTGGTCAACGCGGACAAGGTGGTGTTCACCGGCCGCAAGCTCGACCAGAAGGTCTATTACCACTACTCGGGCTATATCGGCGGCATCAAGGAACGGGCGGCCAAGTCGATCCTCGAGGGCAAGTTCCCCGAGCGCATCGTCGAGAAGGCGGTCGAGCGCATGCTTCCGCGCGGGCCGCTGGGCAAGAAGCAGCTCGGCAACCTGCGCGTCTATAAAGGTCCGGACCACCCTCACGCAGCGCAGACGCCGACCGTGCTCGACGTCGCGAAACTCAACCCCAAGAACAGCCGGAGCGCTGAAATCCATGGCTGAGACTCTTTCCTCGCTCGCCGACCTCAAAGGCTCGGATCTGGCGCCCGCGCCTAGCGAAGCCCCGATCCATGTGCAGAAGCTCGACAAGTACGGGCGCGCCTATGCGACTGGAAAACGCAAGAACGCGGTGGCGCGGGTCTGGATCAAGCCGGGCAGGGGCCTGGCGACCGTCAACGGCAAGCCGCTCGATCAGTATTTCGCGAGGCCGGTGTTGCGCATGATCCTGAGCCAGCCGCTGGTGGTCGTGAACCGCATCACCCAGTACGACCTGACCGTGACGGTGACCGGAGGCGGCCTTTCCGGCCAGGCCGGGGCCGTGCGCCACGGCCTCGCCAAGGCGCTCACCTTTTACGAGCCGGACCTCAGGCCGGCGCTCAAGAAGGAAGGCTTCCTCACCCGCGATTCGCGCGTGGTCGAGCGCAAGAAGTACGGCCACCGCAAGGCGCGCGCGAGCTTCCAGTTCTCCAAGCGCTGAGGCGCGGCGAAATTCAATTCGGCTCGAGGACCTCGACGAACGGGAAGCGGTGGAAATCCGCGTCTCGCGTGCAGATGCGGCTGACGCCGTGCTCGCGCATCAGGATTGCGGTGTGCGCGTCATGGACCAGATTGCCGGCAAGCCAGGGAAGTTCGCCGACGACCTGCGCTGCGACGTCGGCGTGCCGCTCGGTCGCAACCAGAACGCCGAGCCCCGGCGAGGCCAGCAGGGCAGAGAGAAACGCCATCGCCTGCCTTGCATTCCAGGGCTGCCGTAAGATGCGGGGGTGCGTCGTCACCCGCATGAATTCATACAAGATGGACCAGGTTACGTACCATGCGTCCGGCCGGCGCCGCCGCCGCTCGATCCATTCGCTGCACTTGCCATGCCACTCTGAATCTGCGTCTGCGGCGTAAACGAGAATGTTGGTGTCGACGACGAGCACCCGCTACCGGCCTTCCATCGCCTGATACAGCGCCTCCCGGTCGGCGATGTCGACCAGAGCGCCGCCGCCGTGGAAGGTCGGGAGCGGCGTGATGTCAGGCGGTTTCCGCTGGGACCGGAAGAGATTGCGCAAAGCGGTCTCAACCAGCTCCGACATCGTCCGCCCCTGGCGCGCCGCCTCGCGCCTGAGCTCCGTCATGACGGTATCGTCGATATTGAGCGTCGTCTTCATATGGAAACCCATATACGCCGGATGGCTATATGTCCAGGACCTCCTTGGTCGTCGTGACGAGGTCGTTTGCCGACAGGCGAAGCGTAAGACTAAAATGACCCCGTCTCGCCGGCCGCCGGATATTCGCTTGAAGTTCGCATTCATCCTCCCGGTCGCCTCGGCGCTTTTCGCGAGCCGCGCCGAGGCGCTTGAATGGCGCTGGAGCTATCAGGGTGAGGGCGTCGCCGCGTCGGGCGCGTTCACGACCAAGGATGAGCCGGGCGCCGATGGCTTCTACGAGATCACCGGAATAACCGGCGAGGCCAATGGCGTCACAATTACGGGCCTGCAGCCGCCTGGGACCTCGATCCCCGGCAACGACGGCTACCCGGTCGATAACCTGGTGAGGACCGAGGCTCCGCGGCTCACAATGCACGGCTTCGGCTATAAGCTCGCCGACGGAACGTACGCCAATCCTTTCTACGGCGCCCACTTTGCCAAGCCGGGCGCCTACGCGTTCTTCTCCGACCCAGCGAACAAGCACACCAGCGAACCGGCGGTGACCTTCAGCGCCGGCATCGCGCGCTAGCCTTCGCGGATCGGCTGCCTATTCAGACTTTGCCCCCGGGTGGACGCCGGCGCGTTGCGGCAACGCGCTTATCAACACAATGATCAGAACAGCGAGGATCAGGGATGCGCCGTAGCGGCTGACGGCGAAGCCTCCATGGCTCAAAGGCTTGTCCAGGAGGTCGCCAAGCGTCGCCCCAAGAGGCCTCGTGAGGATGAAGGCCGTCCAGAACAGGGCGACTCGCGAGACTTGCGTGAAAAGATAGAGCGCGGCGATCAAGACAATCGCCGCGCCGAAAACGAGAGCGCCGCCGGCGTACCCGAGATTGTTCGTATCCGCCATCCAATCCCCAAGCGCGGTTCCCAAGGTCTGCGAGAACAAGATGGTGACCCAGTAAAACGCCTCGACCCGAGGGGTCGCCACGGTGCTGACCGACACTGTACCTTCCGACAATCGCCACACAGCGAGCGACGCAAACACCGCGATCAACAAGATCGATGAGCCGCCGAGATAGCCAACGCCGAGCGAGCGATCTACAAAGTCAGCGATGGTAGTGCCGAGCGTGGTGGTGGCCACGATCGTCAACCAATAGAGATAGGCGTTGAAACGGCTGGCCCGGACTTGGATTGCCACCGAGCCGAGAAAGATGGCCAAAAAAATCAGCGTGCCAACAGCGTAACCCAAATTCAACGACATCGTGACCGCGTCGCCGCCGGTTTCGCCTAGGGTCGTTGCGAGGATTTTGATGATCCAGAATCCCAATGCGACCTCAGGCACTTTGCTGAAGCGCACGTCGTTCTCACTGGTCGGCGCGGAGCCCCGAAAAGCGCCCGCGGAGATGGTGTCGGTCATCTATCGAACCCCCTGTGACGTTTTGCGACGGAGCCGGTATTAGGCCGCCCGGGCTTGGCGACAGTGTGGCCATATCAAGGAACCGCCTTGACCGTGACGGCCGTTTGTACGAAGACGCGTCTCATGACCGCCCGCCCGCCCATCCGGCCCCGACGACGCTGAATAAGCGCGAGCTCGCGCATGAGCGCGACTCTTCTTTTCGGGCATTCGGACTTGTACGAGGCGACCATGGCGGCGAAAATCTTCATCGACGGCGAAGCGGGCACCACCGGCCTGCAGATCAGGGACAAGCTCGCGGGCGTTTCCGGCCTTGAGCTCCTGAGCCTGCCGCCCGAGGCTCGCAAGGATAAGGCCGCGAAGCAGAAGCTCTATGGCGAAGTCGACGTCGTCATCCTTTGCCTGCCGGACGAAGCGGCGAAAGAGGCGGCGCATCTCATTGACGCCATGGGCGCCGACGCGCCCCGGGTGATCGACGCGTCATCCGCCCATCGGGTCGCGCCGGGCTGGACCTATGGCTTTCCCGAGCTCGTCGCCGGCCAGGCCGAGGCGATCGCCTCGGCCAGAAGGGTCAGCAATCCCGGCTGTCACGCGACCGGGGCGATTGCGCTTCTGCGCCCGCTCGCCGACGCCGGTCTCATCGCCAGGGACGCGGCCGTGTCGATCAGCTCGGTCAGCGGTTATTCCGGCGGCGGCAAGTCGATGATCGAGGCCTACGAAAGCGGCCGCGCGCCGGCGTTCGAGCTCTATGGGCTTCAGCTCGAGCACAAGCACATGCCCGAGATCCAGCTCTATTCAGGCCTGACGGCGCGGCCGATCTTCGCGCCGTCGGTCGGCGATTTCCGCCAGGGGATGCTGGTCAGCATTCCGCTCCATCTTGATGCTTTGCCGCGGACGCCGAGGGCCGCCGACCTCATCGCCACGTTCAAGAAGCACTATCGGGGCCAGAAACATTTCCATGTGATGGAGAGCGGCGATGGCGCCCGCATCGAGCCGGAATCGCTCAACGGCACGAACGACATCGAGATCCGCGTGTTCGCCAACGAAACGCGCCGCCAGGCGCTGCTCGTCGCCAAATTCGACAACCTCGGCAAAGGCGCTTCGGGCGCGGCGGTTCAGAATCTCATGCTGATGCTCGGGCGGTAAGGCGCCGCACGCCGAGGCGCTTGTTGAAGAGGCGCGAGGTGATGGCGCGTAGGGTGGGGCAGGCGGTGAAGCGTCCGCTGCTCAATCGGCCGACCAGCGCGCGGCGAGAAAAAGCTGGGCGAGGCGGCGAACAACGGCCGCGAGAGCGAGCCCGATCAAATAGGCGAGCGCAGAGCCGAATACGCCCGCTGCGACGACCCTGCCGGTCATGTCGCCGCCGAACGCATAAGACCCCCCGTTCAGCGCCCGCATGGTCAGCGTGAAGGGCAGGGCGGCGAGCGTGAGCGGGAGGTCGGCGAACCACGTTCCCGCACGCCGGAGATAATCGACATAGAGAGCGAGGAACGCCAGCGCGTAGAAGGCGGCGAAGACGACGCCCGTCCACGACCGAAGGCGCTTCATCGGGCTTTCAGCTCAATCGGCCTTCCAGGCGACGACCCGCTGGGCTTGCTGTCCGAGCCCATCGATCCCGAGCGACATCGTATCGCCGGCCTTCAAGAACCGCGGCGGCTTCTTGCCCGATCCGACGCCGGGCGGCGTGCCGGTGGTGATGACGTCGCCGGGCTCGAGAGCGATGAACTGCGAGATATAGGAGACAAGCGTCTTGACGCCGAAGACCATCGTCGCCGTCGAGCCGGTCTGCATGCGCTCGCCGCTGACGTCGAGCCACATGTTGAGCGCCTGAACGTTCTCGATCTCGTCCGGCGTCACCAGCCACGGCCCGAGCGGGCCGAAAGTGGGGGCGCTCTTGCCTTTGACCCACTGGCCGGAACGTTCGAGCTGGAATTCGCGCTCCGACACGTCGTTGCAGATGCAATAGCCGGCGATGTGGGCGAGCGCCTTGTCCTCGCTGACATAGCTCGCGCGTGAGCCGATCACGATCGCGAGCTCGACCTCCCAGTCCGTCTTCACCGAGCCTTTCGGGATCACGACGTC
>JBAUXQ010000320.1:0-2193 GCA_049584355.1 Roseiarcus sp.
TTAGCACGGAGGCCGCGCCTGCAAAAGGGAGACCGAGGCGCAGCCCCGCAAGAAGGGCGCCGCGGCGAACGGGCCAAATGGAGCAGGCCGTCTTCTGAACGCCGTTGCGCGGGCTCGAAACGGGCCTAGACTGGCGGAATTCTTCAGTAGGTCATTTCATGGCCAACAGTCATCCGGGCCGGATATTCGTTTCCTATTCTCGCAGGGACGGCGCCGCTTTCGCGCGCGACCTTCGCATCATGCTGGACCAACAGCCGCTCTCGGTCTGGCAGGACGTCGTCGCGCTCGAGGGCGGACAGGATTGGTGGAGCCAGATCGAGAACGCGCTGAGATCGAAGGAGCTCCAGCACTTTGTGCTCGTTGTCACGACTGCGGCGCTCGAAAGCGGCGTGGTGAAGCAGGAAATCCGGCTCGCCCGGCAGGAGGGCAAGTCCGTCTCTCCGGTCCGCGGGCCCGGCGTCGTCGACCTCAACAAGCTGCCGCGCTGGCTCGGCCACGTCTACGATCTCGACCTGCCCGAGCAGAAAACGGCGCTCATCGCCAAGCTTCGGCGAGAGGCGGAGCCGCGCCGCGCGCCGATGATGGCGCCGGAACTGCCTCCCGACTTCATCGCCCGTCCGGCCGAATTCGATGCGCTGAAGCGTCGTCTGCTCGACCCCGAAGGCGCGTCCGTCACCGGCATCACCGCGGCGCTGCGCGGCGCCGGCGGCTACGGCAAGACGACGCTCGCCAAGGCGCTCGCCCGCGACCCTGACATCCAGGACGCCTATTTCGACGGAATCCTGTGGGCCGAGCTGGGCGAGAAGCCGGGACAGCTGATCGCGGTCGTCTCCGACCTCGTCACGTCGCTCGCGGGCGAGCGTGCTCACCTCGAGACCTTGAACGCCGCCGCGGCAAAGCTCGGCGAGACGCTTGGCGACCGGCGCATCCTGATGGTGATCGACGACGCCTGGCGGGAGCAGGACCTGCGGCCTTTCCTGCAAGGCGGGCGCCATTGCGTGCGTCTGGTCACCACCCGGATCGACAGCGTCCTGCCGCAGGACGCCGTCCGCCAGAAGGTCGACGCGATGCAGGGGGGCGAGGCCTTGGCCCTGCTGGCGAACGGACTGCCTCCGGGCCCGGCGACCCGCGAACGCGCGAGCCTGCAAAAGCTTGCCGCCCGGCTTGGCGAATGGGCGATCCTGCTGAAAATCGTCAACGGCTTTCTGCGCAATCGGGTCAGCGGCGGCGAGCCGTTGCCGGTCGCGATCGACGGCGCCAACAGACGGCTTGGCGGCAAGGGTCTTACTGTATTCGATCCGGGCGACGAGACGGAACGCGACAGGGCGATAGCGCGCACCATCGGCGTCAGCCTCGACCTTCTGTCCCAAGCGGAGCGCGAGCGTTTTGGCGAGCTTGGCGTGTTTCCGGAGGATGCTGACGTTCCCATCATGATCGTTGCGCGGCTTTGGGCCATGAATGGCGGTCTTCAGGACTTCGAGGCGGAGGATCTTCTGGGAAAGCTGTTCGACCTGTCGCTGCTGCTCGAGCGCGATCTCGCAAGGGGTTTCTTCCGCCTTCACGACACGGTGCGCCATTTCCTGCGCGATCAGGCGGGCAAGGATCGGCGTGCCGAGCAGCACAAGGCGCTGGTCACAATCCTCGAGACCACCGTCGCAACGAACGAACGAGCGCGCCAATATCTCTATCGCTTTCTCCCGCATCACCTTGCCGAGGCTGGAGAGCGTGAGAAACTGGACTCGCTGCTGCTCAACCCGGCGTGGCTGCAAGCAAAGCTCGACGCGACGCACGATCCGGTGGGACTGTTTCTCGACTATCAGCTCTACGGCGCAGGCGAAGCGCAGAACCTCATCGAGAGGACGCTACGCCTGATCAGCGGCATCATCGCCCGCGACGGGCGTCAGCTGCCGCAACAACTTGTCGGCCGCCTCGCAGGCATTGAGGCGCCGGGGCTGGCCGATTTCGTCGAAAAGGCCTGCGGCCTCGTGCCAAAATCGGCGATGATTCCCCTCCGGCCAAATCTCACCCGTCCCGGGGCCGAGACCGCCCGCCTCGAGGGTCATACCAGCCCGGTCGCCGCCCTTTGCCTGCTGCCGGACGGGCGGCTCGCCTCGGGCGCTTCTGACAACACGATCCGGCTCTGGGACGTGGCGGCCGGGGCCGAGACCGCCCGCCTCGAGGGTCATTCCGCCC
>JBAUXQ010000321.1:0-2101 GCA_049584355.1 Roseiarcus sp.
GTCAGCCGCGGCCGGGGACTTGAGGCGCCCCTTCCCTTCTCCCTTGGGGAGAAGGTGGCGGGCGACAGCCCGTCGGATGAGGGGTCGCGCGGTGGACGTATTGTTTTTACTCAATTATGCCCATCAAAGGCGCAACTATACTTGCGTGTTACGGTCCGCAGCCCTTCGGGCCACCTTCTCCCGTGAACGGGAGAAGGGTCCGCCCGCGCCCCCATGGCTCGAAAAACATAGCCCATGACGGCGGGAAAAGACCCCTCGGGCGAGCACCTGGCGGAAAATCGTCGCGCGGCGCTCCGCCTCGTCCCTGTTTCACGTGAAACAGGGGACCGCCTGGCGGCTTACGTCGACCTCCTCGCGCGCTGGCGGAAGACGACCAATCTGATCGCCGGCTCCACGTTCCCCTCCGTCTGGACCCGCCACATCGCAGATTCGGCCCAGCTCCTCGCCCTTGCGCCGACGGCCAGGCGCTGGATCGACATGGGTTCCGGGGCCGGCTTTCCTGGCCTGGTCATCGCGATCCAGCTTGCGGACGTTCCGGGCGCCGTCGTCCACTGCATCGAAAGCGACCAGCGCAAGTGCGCCTTCCTGCGCGAGGCGGTCCGCGCTACCGGAGCCGCGGCAACGATCCACTCGGCGCGGGTGGAAGCGATCGACGTCGCGAGCCTTGGACCTGTGGACGCCGTCACCGCGCGCGCTTTCGCCCCCTTGCCGCTAACGCTGAAACTGGCCAGAACGTGGATCGAGCGCGGCGCAGTCGGCGTGTTTCCGCGCGGCGAATCAGCTAAAGACCAAGTCGCGACGCTCCCGGAGGCGACTGCTTATGCCATCGAAGTGCTTCCGAGCCTGGTCGACGCAAGGTCGGCGATCCTCAGGGTTCGCCAAAGCTGAGAACCTAAGCCGATGAACGCGACCCCTGCCCTCGTTCGCGCGCCTGACGCCGCGGCGCGCCCGCGCGTTCTGGCGATGGCAAACCAGAAGGGCGGGGTCGGCAAGACGACCACCGCCATCAACCTCGGCACTGCGCTCGCCGCCATCGGCGAGCGGGTGCTCATCATCGATCTCGATCCCCAGGGCAACGCCTCGACCGGGCTCGGCATCGATCGCAAATCCCGCGTCACCTCGAGCTACGACATGCTGGTCGGCGACCGAGCTTTGCGCGACGTCATCATGCCGACGGCGGTGCCGCGGCTGCTCATCGCGCCCTCGACCATGGATCTTCTCGGCGTCGAACTGGAAATCGCCGGTCACGAGGACCGTTCCTACAAGCTGCGCAACGCGCTTCGAGCCTATTGCGACTCGAGCGCCGTCCATCCCGATTCCGTCACCTATGTCGTGGTGGATTGCCCGCCTTCCCTCAATCTTCTCACCGTGAATGCGCTCGCCGCCGCCGACGCCGTCGTCGTGCCGCTGCAGTGCGAATTCTTCGCCCTCGAAGGGCTGTCGCAGCTCCTGACGACAGTCGAGCAGGTTCGCCGCACGCTCAATCCGGCTCTGGCGATTCAGGGCATCGTGCTGACCATGTACGATCCCCGCAACAGCTTAGCCGGGCAGGTGGTCGCCGACGTGCGCGCCCATATGGGCGATAAGGTCTACGAGACGGTCATTCCCCGCAATGTCCGCCTCTCCGAGGCGCCATCGCATGGGAAACCGGCGTTGCTTTACGACCTCAAGTGCGCGGGCAGCCAAGCCTATCTCAAGCTCGCATCCGAGGTCATTCAGCGCGAGGGGCGTTGGCGCGCCGCTTAGAGAATCGCCTTTGCGAACCCATTGTCATACCCGCGAACGCGGGTATCCAGACTTCTAGCCGCGGCGATGCTGGATTCCCGCGTTCGCGGGAATGACAGCGAGGAGGAGCAGAAATGGCCGAAGACATGAGCCGAACCGAACAAAGGCCTCGCCTGGGGCGCGGCCTCGCCGCCTTGCTGGGGACCGCGAATGAAGAAGCGTTGGAGTTTGGCGGCGGCGCGCGAAGGATGCCGATCGAGTTCCTGCGGCCGAATCCGCGCAACCCGCGAAAGCGATTCGACGATACGGAGCTCGACGAGCTCGCCGCTTCGATCAAGGAGCGCGGCGTCATCCAGCCGGTCCTTGTGCGCCCGAT
>JBAUXQ010000322.1:0-3591 GCA_049584355.1 Roseiarcus sp.
ATCGGGCGCAATGGCGCGGGCAAGACGACGACGCTGAAGAGCCTGATGGGGATCGTGCGGCCGCGCGCGGGCTCGATCAAATTCGACGGTGCGGAGCTGGTCGGGCTGCCGAGCCACGCGATCGCGAAAGCCGGCATGCAACTCGTTCACGAGGAGCGCCGCATCTTCGGCAGCCTCAACGTCGAGCAGAATCTCGTGCTCGCCGGATTGACTGCGCCAAACCGTTGGCCGCTCGACCGCGTCTACGAGATGTTCCCTCGCCTCAAGGAGCGTCGCGACAGCCGCGGGACGGACCTTTCCGGCGGCGAGCAGCAGATGCTCGCGATCGCGCGGGCGCTCGTGCGCGATCCCAAGGTCGTGTTGCTCGACGAGCCGTTCGAGGGCTTGGCCCCGGTCATCGTCCGCGACCTCGTGGCCGCCTGCCGGGCCCTGGCGGCGGCGGGGCAGACAATCGTTCTTGTCGAGCAGAACCTGGCGGCGACCCTGGCGCTGGCGCAGCGGGTCTATATCGTCAACAACGGCCATGTCGTCCACGAAGGCCCGTCGCGCGAGCTCAAGGAGCAGCCGAAACTGCTCGAACGCTACCTCGGCGTCTGAGGCGCCGCTACCTGAGCGCCGCCGCCGCCCGACGGCGCTGCTCGGCCTCCACGCGCTCGAGCGCCGCGCGCAAAGCCTGCGCCTTGCCGATCGTGCCGAGGTTGTCCTTCGCCGGCCTTGCCCCATGCGGGGCGGCCTTGCCGCGAATCTCGCGCTGCTGGCGCTGGGCGATGGCCTTGGCGCGGTTGGCCGCCTCGCGCAGCCGGCGGGCTGCGGCCTTGAGCTCGTCGTCGGACTTAAGCTCGATCTCGGGCGGCCGGGTCAAGGCGACCAGCTCGAGCTCGGCGGCGGTCAGGAGCCGGGCTTCCAGTTTCGCTGCTTCGGTCATTGGAGGCCCTCAAGGTGTCGACGCCGCGTCTCGCGCCTGCCGCGCCGACTTTCCGCGGCGGACGGGAGCGATCAGGCGGCTCGGAGTTTTGCCTTATGACTCCGCCGCCGATGCGCGGCGAAGGCCAAACCGGCAAAGCCGACGAGCATCATCGCCCAGGTTGACGGTTCCGGGGCGGCGGCCGAAGCAATCTCGATAGATGGATATCTGTCCGCCTTGACCGTTTGTCGAGAAAATCCCTTCCGCTGACGAAATCTCCTCCCAGGCGATATGCCAGATCGCGGGCGCCTGGGCAGGCTTCATATCGTTGACGTTCAGTCCCGCCGTAGAGAAGCAGTCAGATCCGTTGTTCGCGATGGCGCTGCAGAACGCAAAGAATCCACCGAGTGTGGCGTTGGTAACCGTGTAGATACCCGTCGGCGTCGCCTGGAGAATATTTCCCGAAGCGTTAATTCCTGAGCCTGGATTTGACGAGCTGTCGCTCGTGCCGTCGCTTGCCGTGAATGACCAGGACAGAACATTGCTCGCGGTCAGAATGCAATTATCGTCGCAAGACGTCGTGATGAAGCCAGTGATCGAGCCCGTCTTGTTCGTCGTTGTGACGGCAAAGGTATAGTCGACATCGTAAGTGTATGTCGCTGCGTAGGCGGGCAGCCCGGCGAGGCAGGCGACAACCAGCATCAGGCCCAGGAACGCCTTTTTCATTGCCCCCTCCGAAAGTCTCGCGTCGGACTATGACTCGCGATCGAAGACACTAACCAACGGCTGACGGCTGGTAAAGAGCGCCAGGCCAAGGACGTTGACGCCCGAACGTCGCGCCTTCTCCGACGCCGATTCCGTCCGATCGCGTCTTGCGCTAGGATTGGCTGGTTCGAAGAGGGAGACACTCAAATGGCGACCCTGCTTTCATGGACCAGCCTCGGCATCGGCGATCTCGATGTCTTCATGCCCTCGCCGCCCTGCCTCGTCGTCTACACCTCCTACGAGGACGGAGAGCCCGAGAGCACGGTGATGTATATCTGGCAGCATGAGAAGACGGGCGCGCTCCATCACGAGCTCGTCTACCAACAAGCGGTTCCGTTCGAGACCGCGGTTGCTTGGGCGCAGGAGCATGCGCCGACCCGCGACGTCGAGCGCATCCATGTCAAGCACGCGCGGGCGAAGAAGGCGGTCGAACGCAAGCCAAAAGTAAGCGCAGCCGCGAAGCGGGGTCCGGCCAGGAAAGCTGCGGCCAAGAAGGCGGCGCCGGCAAAGCGGGGCGCTCCGGCCAAGGCCCGAGGGCGCAAGGCATAGTCAGGCGCGGCCAATAACCGCGCGATCAGCTTCGAGGATCGGCGCGCCGAGCGCGGCAGCCAGCGCGGCGTTTGACGGCGGCGGCGCCTATCCGCGCGTTTTCGTGTTCGATTTGAGCGAAGCGCCTTTGATCGACGCGACGGCGGCGAGGGCCTTGAAAGTCTTTGTCCGCAAACTCGGCCGTGCGGGCACGAAAGTGTTTGTGGCCGGGGCGCGCAGAAACGTGCGCCGCACACTGCTGATCAGCGGTTTGAGCAAGCCGGATGTTCTTTACGTTCGCGCGGTCGCCGATGCGTTGGAGAAATCCGTGTCGCCATCGCCGGCGTCAAATCCTGACCGTGTCGAAACCGACACCGCTTCCAACGGATCGCTCGAAATGGGCTCCAGCTTCGGCGCGGTCGACGAAGGCGGCGCCTGAGGGCATTCGGTCCAGACCGCTCTGGATATCGGCGACGTCTGCTGCTACCCCGGCGTCGGCGGGCGCTGCTCGTACCGTTGTCCAGAAGACCAGCAGGAGAAGCCCGTGAGGACCCTGATCGCCATTGCCGCGACAACCCTGGTTTTGTCGCTCGCCGCCCCGGCGGCGGTCGCCGGTCCGCCCGAATACAATCGCGGCTATTCCGATTGTCTCGCCGGCCGATACGATGAGGGGGCGGCGCAGTACAGCCGCTCCTACCGGCAGGGGTGCCGCGCCGCGCAAGAGGAACAGGGGGGCGGCGAGCAGCCGCATCATTGGCGCCCCACCATTGGCGTTCCCAACGTTCGCGGAATGGACCCCGTCCAGGCCTTGGGCGCGATGGCGTCACGCGGATACAGGAACGTGGGCACCTCGGCGGCCGGCGGAGCCATCGCAGGAATCTACTTCAATCCGCAAACGGGGGAATGTGTCCAGCTCACCAGTGTGAATAATCGGGTTGTCGACGCGCGCGATATCGGGACCGATCGGCGCTGCCGGTGACATTTTTTCGCTTGCGAACGAAGGGATTGCGGTCTGTTGCGGCCGAGCCGGTCCCGCGTCCGACGCGTCTCCCATGATCCCCGCCGCCCGCGCCGCCGCCGCAATCGAAGTGCTCGCCGACATCGACGCCCGGCGCCGGCCGGCGGCCGACGCGATCAAGGACTGGGGCCTTGCGCATCGCTTCGCCGGCTCCGGCGACCGCGCCGCGATCTCGAGCCTCGTCTATGACGCGCTGCGGCGGAAAAGCTCGTCCGCCTGGATCATGGGCGAGGCGACGCCTCGGGCCGAAATCCTCGGCGCGCTGAGGCAGACGCGCGGCCTTGATGTCGAGGCAATCGCGGCGCTGTTTACGGGCGAGGGCCATGCGCCGGCGGCGCTGACCGACGCCGAGCGGGAGCGGCTCGCCGTCGCCGAC
>JBAUXQ010000323.1:0-2301 GCA_049584355.1 Roseiarcus sp.
GATGAGGCCGAGAATCATCAAGACCGCGAACCCCACCGCCGCCGGTATGGGCCGGCGGATCGACCAGGCCGAGACGTTGAGCCGCATGGGGAAGAGCCTCCTAGCCGCCCGCGGACGCCGGCGCTTCGGGAACCGGCCGCACGCGGTCGCCCGGCCGCAGGAAAGATGCGGCCCGCGCCACAACGCTCTCGCCCGTGTGAACGCCGCTCCTGACCTCGATCAAGTCGCCCTCGACGATGCCCGGCTTCACCTGCCGCTCTTCGATCTTGCCGTCACGCACGACGTAGAGCCGCGCCGAATCGCCCTCGCGCTCGAGCGCGGTCGTCGGTGCGCCGACTCCGTCGCGGCGGGTCAGTTCGATTTGGCCCGAGGCGAAGGCGCCGATATGGGCATGGCTGACGTCCTCGAGTGCGATCCTGACCTTGCCGGTGCGGCTCGCCTTGTCGACCTCCTGGTTGACGAGGCGGACCCGGCCGGCGACCGCGCCCTCGACGCCGGGCAGCTTCAATTCCGCCGGCATGCCGACGAGGAGTCCGGCCAGCGACTGCTCGGGCACGTCGGCCTCGAGATCGATCGCCCCATCCTCGATGATGCGAAACAGCGGCTCGCCGGTGATCGACGCGTCGGCGCCGACCTTGGCCGACCGGCGGCTGATGATGCCCGAAACGGTCGCCTTCACATCCGTCCGGTCGATGCGCACCAGGAGCTCCTGGCGCTCGGCGTCGCGGCTCTTGCGATCGGCCTCGGCGACGCGCAGCGCGTAGTTGGCGGCCGCCACTTGGGCCTGCGCCGTCTTCATCGCCGTTTCGCGCTGCTCAATGGTCGAGACCGCCATCACCCCGCCAGCCAGCTTGCGCGCGCGGTCGAAATCGTCGCTGGCGAATTGCAGCTGGGCCTCAGACTGCGCGATCATGCTCTGCGCCTGGTCGATGGCCGCGTCGGCGCGCTTGGTCGAGGCGTCGTTTTCAGCCAGCATTGCGTCGAGCTGGGTGCGGTCGAGCCGGGCGAGCACCTGCCCTTGCTTGACTTGATCGCCGTCCTCGGCGTCGACCTCGACGATGGTGAGCGCGTCGATGCGGGCCGCCACTTGCGCTTCCTCGCGCGCGACCAGGGTGCCGGAGACGAACAGGCGATCGACGAATTCGCGCCTGACCGCGGGGACGACGGTGACCGCCGGCGGTTCGACCGCCCGCGGCTGATCGGCTGCGGTGGCTTCCGGCGCCGGGCAGGAGCCGATCTTTCCGGGGGCGATTTTCGCCATCAGCGCTGGCGGCATCGCGCAAGGGGCGATGGCGCTCGCCGCCCAGACCCCGCCAAGCGCGGCGACCGCGACCACGACGCCGATGATCAGGGTCCGCCTCATCGTCAGGCCTCCTCGCCAGGCGCAGGCGCCAGCGCGCCGGCGAACAAAGCCCGGAGGACGCCAATCGCCATCGCCAGCTCCGCCTCAGCATCGAAATCGGGCTCGATCGCCATTCGCTTGAAGAGACCGGCGACGAAAGTGAGAAAGAACCGCGCGCCGAAACGCGAATCGAGCCGCGGCGAAGCCGCGCCGCCGGCCTTCGCCGCATCCATGAGCTTTTCCAGCCCCGCCAGCACGTCGGCGTCGATCGCGCGCATCATCTCGGCCACGCGGGGGTTTCGGCCAGCCTCGGCCCAGATCTCGACCGTCAGGCGCGCCTTCTCCGGCGGATGGGCGAACACATGCTTTCGCAAGCCCGCGCTGATGGCTTCCATGATATTGCGGTTGCCGGCCATCAGCTCGGCGAAGGCCTTGGCGCGCCCCTCCTGGTCGACCGCGCACAGGCCTTCGACGATCGCGTCTTTCGACGGGAAATAGCGGTAGAGATTGCCGGCGCTCATCCCGAGCTCGTCGGCGACATGCTGCATGGTCGTGGCGTGGAAGCCGTGGCGGACAAAGGCGCGCTCGGCGCCCTCAAGGATGCGCTCGCGCCGCTCGACATCCGCCGGCCGCCGCCCTGAGGAGATCGAAGTCGCCGACATGCCGAAGCCCATGAGAATGAATGTTCATTCTCACTAAAGGCCGCAATTATGGCGGTAAAGTGGCGGCGACCCAGGGGCGCGCCCCAGCGAGCATCCCCGCCGTTTGACTAGGGCTCGAAGGAAGGGTGAATCGACCCGCGGCGGCGAAGGCCGGCTCGAGGCCGCGCGTTCCTCGGTTACGGTTCGCCTCGGTTACGGTTCGGCGATCGTCGACTTCGGCTTCAGGACCTGGCGGCCCCGATACATGCCGCTCTTGAGGTCGATATGATGCGGGCGGCGCAACTCGCCTGAATCCTT
>JBAUXQ010000324.1:0-8807 GCA_049584355.1 Roseiarcus sp.
CCAACGCCTTCGGTCTCCCTCAAGAAGGCGAAGATGTCGCCATGCTTCCCCGATGAGAAGTCATGGAAGAAGCCCTTCTGGTCATTGACGAAGAACGAAGGGGTCTTCTCCGAGGTGAACGGCGACAAACCCGCCCATTCCCGCCCCTGCTTGCGCAATCTGACCCGCTTAGACACCACTTCGGAGACCGGCAGGCGGGCGCGGATCTCGTCGAGAAATTCGGGCGGGAACTTCATGGGACGCCAGATTGGCCTTACGTTCGGCTTTGGCAAGGCGGCGCAGACATTGTCCCCGCCTTTCGAGCGGCAGTTCGGGCTAGTCGACCGGGACGGCGAGCGCGTCCTGCACCATCTCCGGGTCTCTTTCTATGACCGCGAGATAGCTCCTCGCTGCTTTGTCTGGTTGCCGCCGGCCATATTCCCAGTTCCTGACAGCGTCCAACTCGAGACCGAACCTGAGCGAAAATTGCTCCTGAGTAAGGCCCAAGCGTTCGCGAAGCTTTCGAACGTCGACCGCCACAGGAAAAACCACGTACATGCCAAATCCGAAACGTCGAAGATCTCGCGCAAGCGCATGGGTGCTCTCGACAGTTGGAACGTCGAGAACGTTGGCCCTTCCCTGCATGGCGGCCTCGATCGCCCGCTTGGCCTTGAGGGTCGGCACGCCGCGACGGCGCAACGCGATTACAGCCTCAACCGACTTCGTCTGATTCAGCTTTCCGATCATGCGCAAAGAAACGATTTCGGGAGAACCGGATCGAACCGGGTCGATACCCTGGATGTGCCCCAGTCGTTCGAACCGCTCCCTCAACAATGATTTCGTCATAGCTGCCGATCTCCATCACGGCGCGGGCGACTTGCCTCAGATTTGGAACGCCAACTTGGTTGGGGGCTCATTCCGTGGGACGAAATGTGAACGCCGGTGACGACAAGCCGCTTTCCGTCCTCCTTGATCTCTCCCATGATGAAAAAGGCCGCGCCACCCACCGAAACTCTGACCGTCGCGACCTCGCCCTCGCTGGCCTCATCGAGGAGCTTGATCTCAATATCTTCCGGGTTCCATCTTTCAGGGATACTGTATGCCAATGGCTAATATTTTCAAGACCCGGCGCGCCCGCTTACCAACTTTTGTCGTTGTCACACGTCCAAATTCGCCACGCTCAGCGCGTTGTCCTGGATGAACTCGCGGCGAGGCTCGACGATGTCGCCCATCAGCTTGACGAAAATGTCGTCGGCCTCGTCGACCTCGCGGATCTTGACCTGCAGCAGGGTGCGGGCGTCGCGGTCGAGGGTCGTCTCCCACAGCTGGTCCTTGTTCATTTCGCCCAGGCCCTTGTAGCGCTGGAAGGTCACGCCCTTGCGCCCCGCCGCGTTGACCGCCTCCAGAAGCCCTGAGGGGCCCGAGACGGTCGTCGTCTCGCCGCGGCGCTGAAACGTCGCCGGTTCGGCGAAGGCTTCGCGCAAAGGCCCCGCATGCTCGTCGAGATGGCGCGCATCGGCGGAAGCGAGCAGGCCCGCATCGAGCGCCGCCGCCTGACGAACGCCGCGGACCTCGCGCGTCAGCACATAGCCATTCGCCTCGACCCGGTCGCTCCAGCCGCGCTCGGTCTCCTCCGCGATGGCGTTCATGCGTTCCGCCAGCCGGCGAGCGCGCGTTTCGCCCTCGGGGTCGTCGGGCCCGCTCAATGGGCGCAAAGCGCCGGCCAGCGCCGCCTGCTCGACCAGGCTGCGATTATAGCGCGAATGCAGGCCGTCGAGCAGGTGGCGAAGGGCGCGCGCCTCCTCGACCAGCGCCCGCAGGTCTTGGCCGGCCAGCACCTCGCCGCCGGCAAGGGTCAGCGTCGCCCCGTCGAGTCCCGCATCGACCAGATAGTCCTCGAGCGCGCGCTCGTCCTTGAGATACTGCTCCGATTGTCCGCGCTTGACCTTGAACAGCGGCGGCTGGGCGATGAACAGATGCCCGGCCTCGATGATCGGGCGCATCTGCCGGAAGAAGAAGGTGAGCAGAAGGGTGCGGATGTGCGAGCCGTCGACATCGGCGTCGGTCATGATGATGATCTTGTGGTAGCGCAGCTTCTCCATATTGAAGTCGTCGCGCCCGATGCCGGCGCCGAGCGCCGTGATGAGGGTGCCGATCTGTTCGCTGCCGAGCATCTTGTCGAAGCGCGCCCGCTCGACGTTGAGAATCTTGCCGCGCAGCGGCAGCACCGCCTGGAATTCGCGGTTGCGGCCCTGCTTGGCGGTGCCGCCGGCTGAATCGCCCTCGACGATGAAGATCTCCGACTTGGCCGGATCGCGTTCCTGGCAGTCGGCGAGCTTGCCGGGGAGGCTTGCGATGTCGAGCGCGCCCTTGCGGCGGGTGAGCTCGCGCGCCTTGCGCGCCGCTTCGCGCGCCTGCGCCGCCTCGACCACCTTGCCGACGATCACCCGCGCCTCCTGCGGATGCTCCTCGAACCATTGCGACATGAGATCGTTGACCAGGCCCTCGACCACCGGCCGGACCTCGGAGGACACCAGCTTGTCCTTGGTCTGGGAGGAGAATTTCGGGTCCGGACATTTGATGCTCAAGACGCAGGTCAGACCCTCGCGGGTGTCATCGCCGGAAAGGTCGACCCTCTCTTTCTTGAGCAGCCCCGAGCTTTCGGCATAGCCGACCACCTGGCGGGTGAGAGCGCTGCGCAAGCCGATAAGATGGGTGCCGCCGTCGCGCTGCGGAATGTTGTTGGTGAACGGCAGCACGTTCTCGTGATAGCTGTCGTTCCACCACAGCGCGACCTCGACGCCGATACCATCGCGCTCGCCGCTGATGAGGATCGGGTTGTCGATCAGCGCGGTCTTGGCGCGGTCGAGATAGCGCACGAACGCCTCGAGCCCGCCCTCATAGTGGAGGTCTTCGCGCTTGGGCTCCGCGTGACGCAGGTCGGTCAGCACGATATGCACGCCCGAATTGAGGAACGCGAGCTCGCGCAAGCGATGCTCGATCGTCGCATAGTCGAACTCGACCATGGTGAAGGTTTCGGGCGAAGGGGTGAACGTGACCTCGGTGCCGCGCTTCGGGCGACCGTCAACCATCGGCGCGGGCCCAACGACCTTGAGCGGCGCGACCACGTCGCCATGGGCGAATTCGACGAAGTGCTCGAGCCCGTCGCGCCAGATTCGTAAGAGAAGCCGCGTCGACAGCGCGTTGACGACCGATACGCCGACGCCATGCAGCCCGCCGGAAACCTTGTAGGAGTTCTGGTCGAATTTCCCGCCGGCGTGCAATTGGGTCATGATGACCTCGGCCGCCGACACGCCTTCCTCGTCGTGGATGCCAGTCGGAATCCCCCGCCCGTCGTCGCTGACCGTAATCGAGCCGTCGGCGTTGAGGGTAACAGCGACGAGCTTTGCGTGGCCCGCCAGCGCCTCATCGATGGCGTTGTCGACCACCTCGTAGATCATGTGGTGCAGGCCCGAGCCGTCGTCGGTGTCGCCGATGTACATGCCGGGGCGCTTGCGCACGGCGTCCAGGCCGCGCAGCACCTTGATCGAATCCGCGCCGTAGCTGTCGCTGGCGGCCTCGGCCTCCTCGGCCAGGTCCTTGCCTTCCTCTTCCAAAATCAAAGCCTTATGAGTGATTGAGCTTAAGCGACGGCGGAGCCTCGATTCGCGCTTTGCCCACCTTAGCCTGTCAAGCCCGCCGATGCACGCTTGAACCGGCTCCGAAACGCCCGCCGAGGGTGCTCGCGGGGCATGTTCTCGCTCCTGTCCGATATGGGCGGCGAATCAAGCTTTTTCCAGTGCCGGCGGCGGCTTTCAGGGGCGTCCGGCCCGTGCGGCGGCGAGTTCGCTCCGCGCCGCCGCGCGGATGAGCGCGTGGTCGCTGGCGATGGTGCATAACCGGTAGCCGAGCGCCAGCATCGCGCCCGCGTCAGCGCCGTCGAAGCAGAACATCGCCGCGAATTTTCCATGCGCCTTGGCCCGCTCGGCGATCCGCCGCGCCTCGGTCATCAGCGCCGCGCCGCGCGGCTCGAGGGTCGCGCCGCCGCTCAGGGCGATCGAGAGGTCGGAGGGGCCAACGAACACCCCGTCGACGCCATCGACGGCGAGAATGTCGTCGAGCGCGTCGAGCGCGGCGCGGGTCTCGATCATCGCGATCGCCTGGGTCATGGCATTGGCCGCGTCGAGATAAGCGGTCGCGTCGAGGCCGCTCAGCGGCAGCGCCGTCCGCGGTCCCCAGGAGCGTTGTCCGAGGGGCGGATATTTGACGAATTCGACCAGGCGCCGCGCATCGTCGCCGCTGTTGATCATCGGCGCCAGGATGCCGCAGGCGCCGGCGTCAAGGAGCCGGCTGGCGAGGGCAAATTCCCCAACCGGCACACGCACGATGGTCGGCTTGCCGGCGAGGGCGACGCTCAGGATCGCGCGCATGGCGCCGTCGAAGTCGATCGCTCCGTGCTGCATGTCGAGCGCCACCGCATCGAACGCTTCGCGCGCCAGCCACTCGGCGACGGCCGGCTCGTTCACGGTCACCCAGGCGCACAGCGCCTCTCCGTTCGCCGCCAGCCGGCCGGCGAGCTTTCTCAGCACTGATTCGTTCATGTGCGCTCCCGGGGCCGTAGGCGTCCCGCCAATGCCCGTTTACCGTGCGTTTACCGCAAAGTCTTCGCCCGCTGCGTTCGGGCTTCATTACGCCGAGTTAATTTGCATTTCATCTTGCAAGCGATCAGCCTCGCGTTCGTCGAGCAGGACAGGGGTCTTGTCATGAAACGCACAATCCTTGGGGTCCTCGCCGCGCTTGCGGTTTCCGCTTCCGTCTTTGCGCTGACCGCGGCGGCGGAGGGCGATCAGTCGCCGATGCACGCCGAGCGCATGCAGCGCTGGGCGGCCGATCGCGAGACGATGCTCGACGCGAAGCTCGCCGGCATGAAGGCCGGCCTTCAACTGACCCCCGACCAGGAGAAACTGTGGAGCCCGTTTGAATCGGCGGTCAAGGACGCCGCGAAGGCACGCATGGACGCGATGCAGCAGATGATGCAGACGCACGAGCAGGGCGAGCATATGTCGCCGATCGACCGTCTTGACGCGATGGCCGACCGTCTGTCGCAAGGCGCGGCCGACATCAAGAAGATCGCCGACGCCGCCAAGCCGCTCTACGCCGGCCTCGACGATTCGCAGAAACATAAGTTTGGCATGCTTGGACGCATGCTGATGCCGGAGCGGGCGCGGTTCGTCATGGACATGATTCACCATCACATGGGCGAACGCGACGACAACGGCGCCGAGTAGTCCCGAGGCGCGTTATCAGCCTCGGTGAAGCGAAGACGCGGCCGGTCCCCCCTCGGCCGCGTCTTCCATTTTTAGCGGGCGGCGCGTCATGAGCAGGGCCCCGCCCTGGGCGATGAGGCCCCCCGCGGTCGCCAGCGCAAAGGCCGCCAGGAGCGACACGCGCGGCAGCGCCAATCCGGCGATGACGAAGAACGCGGCGAAGGCGTAGAGCGCGCTCGCCATTCCGCGCAGCACCGCGACGCCCGCCTCCGGACCCTGGCTCAAATGGGCGAAGGCGGCGATGGAGGCGCCGATGAGCGGGAATGACGCGGCGACCCCGCTCGCGCCTGGGCCAAGCGTGGCGGCCGCCGAGGTCAGCCCGACGACCAGCGCCGTCGTCACCGTCACGCGCAACGCCGCGTCCCACCGCCCGACGGCGTCGGCCGAGATCATGACGCGGCGACGCGGCAGCAGCCAAAGGACAAAAGTCAGCGCGGCAATTGCGGCGGCGAACAGCGCGGCGCTTGGCGGGGCCGCCGCGAGGAGAGCCGCCGCTGAGGCTGCATAGGCAAGAGTTCCGGCCGCGAGCGCAACCGTCACCCCGCGCCGCGCAAGCGCCGCGTAGCCGAGACAGAATGCGGCCTGCGACAGGACGCCTGCCATCGATCCATCGGCCGCCTGGGCCGCAAACGATGGGCCTTGCTCGATGGCCAGGAACACCGACACCGGGGCTGAGGTGAGGGGCAGGCCGACCAGCCAGCCGGCGACCGCATCGCCCCACCGCCTGGCGGCGAGCGAGGCGAGGAGCACCACCAGCGGGGTGACGATGAGCTTGATCGCCAGCAGGGACATGGGCGGAAGCCTTCGCATGTTCGCGCGGGGGGAAAAAGGGCCGGCGGGCGGCGGGCGCCCGAACGCGTCCTGTTGCGCCAACTTTTTTCAAGATCGGCGAACCGCAATTGAACATGGCGCTCCCGGGCCGTGAAGCCTTGCGCGGCCAGTCGCCGTGGCGCAAAGTCGTCGAAGCCGGCAAGGGGGAAACTTGAACGCCAATGTCATCATCTCCTGCGCCGTCACCGGCGCCGGCGACACGGTCGGCAAGCATCCAGCGATTCCGGTCACGCCGCGCCAGATCGCCGATTCGGCGCTCGAAGCGCACGCGGCCGGCGCGGCGATCGTGCATCTGCATGTGCGAGATCCCAGAAGCGGCAAGGCGGCGCGCGATCCCGAGCTCTACCGCGAGACGGTCGGCCTGATCCGCTCATCGGGCGCCGACGTCGTGATCAATCTCACCGCGGGTATGGGCGGCGATTTTTTCTTCGATCCCGCCCATCCGGCCTCGGGCGGCCCGGGAACTGATATGGCCAGCGCGGCCGAGCGCGTCGCCCATGTCGAAGAGCTTCGGCCCGAGGTCTGCACCCTCGATTGCGGCTCGCTCAATTTCGGCAATGGCGCGTTTCTCGCCACCGCGGACCTATTGCGCGAGATGGCGCGGCGCATCCAGGCGGCGGGGGTCAAGCCCGAGATCGAGTGCTTCGAGCTCGGCCATGTCTGGCTCGCCAAGCAGCTCATCGCCGAGAGCCTGATCGAGCCGCCGCCGCTCTTCCAGCTCTGCCTCGGCATTCCGTGGGGCGCGGAGGCGACGACCGAAGCAATGCTGGCGATGCGCGGGCATCTACCGGAGGGCGCCAATTGGGCCGGCTTCGCTATCGGCCGGATGCAGATGCCGTTCGTCGCCCAGGCGGTCCTGCTCGGCGGCCATGTGCGGGTCGGGCTAGAGGACAACATCTGGCTCGATCGCGGCGTGCCGGCGACCAATGGCGCGCTGGTCAAGCGGGCCCGCGAGATCGTCGAGCGCATGGGCGCTTCGGTCGCCACCGCCGCCGAGGCGCGCGCGAAGCTCGGCCTCAAGAAGCAGAAGTGAAATGACCGTCGCTGAGGCTCGAGCGGCGCCGGAGCGCGGATTTCTCGTCGGCGCGCTTTACGTGCTCGCGGCAGGAGTTTCATGGAGCTTCACCGGGATTTTCTTGCGGCTCGCGCCGGATCTCGATTCGTGGCAGTTCCTGGTGTGGCGTAACCTTGGCATCGCCTGCGCCTTCGCCATTATCTTGCGAGCCCGAGGCGCCGGGCCGCTCCTGCCGCGTTTCATCGTGACCGGCCCGGCTGGGGTGATTGTCGCGCTCGCGCTTTGCCTGTCTTCGATCTCGTTCATCTTCGCCATGAAGGCCACGACTGTCGCCAATGCGCTCTTCCTTTCCTCCTGCTCGCCGCTGCTCGCCGCCCTCCTCGGCTATGCCTTCCTCGGCGAGCGGTTGAGCCTGCGTCAGGCCGGATCGGTTGCGCTCGGCCTCGCTGGCCTCGGCGTCATCGTCGGTGGAGCGCTCGAAGCCGGCCATCTCGCGGGCAATGTCAGCGCCGTACTCACCGCGCTCGGATTCGCCGGCGCCAGCGTCGCCATGCGGCATGGACCCCGTCGCGACTATTCGCCCTCGGTCTTCGCCTACGGGCTAATCGCCTGCGCTCTGTCGACCGGCGTCTGCCTTGCGAAGGGGACGACCCTCTTCCCGTCGCCGTCTGGCGTCATGGCGGCGTTCAGCGCTGGATTTCTGGTGATGGGGCTCGGATTTGCGCTTTTCCTGCGCGGCGCGCCGCATGTGCCGGCCGCGGCCCAGACGGTGCTGGCGCAGACCGAGACGATTTTCGGCCCGATCTGGGTATGGCTGGCGTTCGGCGAAACGCCCGCCTCAGCGACGCTGATCGGCGGCGCGATCATTCTCGCGGCGGTCGTCTCGATGGCCGCGGCCGGGGCCGGCCCGCGGTCGCTATCCCGCGCAAGTTAGAGCGCGCCGACGCAAATCGGCGGCGCACAAGGAGGTTGGGCGAGTCATGGGTTCCACAATCGAACGGGTCGCCGTTGTCGGCGCGGGCGTCATCGGGTCGGGATGGGCGGCGCGGTTTCTCGGCGCGGGCCTCGACGTCGACGCATGGGACCCGGCGCCCGCCGCCCGCAGCAAGGTTTTCGCGGCGATCGACGCCGCGTGGCCAGCGATGGCCCGCCGCGGCATAGCTCAGGACGCCAGCCCCTCGCGTCTTACCTTCCATGAGCGGCTTGAGGATTGCGTTGCGAACGCCGATTTCGTTCAGGAAAACGCGCCGGAGCGGGAAGAACTCAAGCAGGACCTCCTCGCCCGCATCGACGCCGCCAATCCTGAGGCCGTCGTCGCCTCCTCGACCTCCGGCCTGCTGCCGACCCTCCTGGCGGCGAAGATGGCGCGGCCAGAGCGGATGCTGGTCGGCCATCCGTTCAACCCCGTCTACCTGCTGCCGCTGGTCGAGCTGGTCGGCGGCGAGAGAACCGCCACGGGAACAATAGACCGCGCCGCCGGATTTTATCGCTCGCTCGGCATGCGGCCGCTCACGGTGCGCAAGGAGATCGTCGGCTTCATCGCCGACCGGCTGATGGAGGCTTTGTGGCGCGAGGCTTTGTGGCTCATCAACGACGATATCGCCACCACCGAGGAGGTCGACGCCGCCGTGGTTTACGGGTGCGGCCTGCGCTGG
>JBAUXQ010000325.1:0-1670 GCA_049584355.1 Roseiarcus sp.
CCGCCGCCCGGCGCGCCGCTCCCGCCCTCGCCGCCGACAAAGACCACCAATTGCGTGCCCGCCGTGAGAGTCTCCACGACAATGACCTCGGCGCCGAGACCCCCGACCCCGCCCGAGTCGCCGCCCGTCCCGCCCTGAGCGCCGAACAGCTCGATGAGGTATTCCCCGGTGACGGGGATGGTATACGTGCCGCTCCCGATCGCGGTGATGGTGTCGGCCCGGGCGTCCACCGCAGCCGCCAGGATCGCCACGACCGAGGCCCCGGCGAGCAGAAATCCTTTTGCCGTTCTAATCATGTTCCCCTCCCAACTCATCCGCGGGAATCGCCCCCGCAAATAATATTCCAGTCAGAATCATGGGGCTGAGCTAAAAGTCAAGCTCGATTTGGAGATTTGGCGTTGTTTGAAACTGGACGCAACAATACTGCGCGGGCGCCCCCGATCAGGCCGTTCTCATGCGAGCGACCTTGCACGCCCAAGTTTTCACGTAGTGAAGGCCAAGCCCGCAATGGCGGCGGCCGGGGGCGTCGAACGGCTCAGACGAGCTTGACGGTCGGCGGCAGTTGCTTGAGGTCCTCCCAGAACGCGTCCTTCTGATAGCGCGCGAGGAGGTCCGGCGGCAGGATAGGCTTGCGCTCCCGCGCCTCGACCGAGCGGCCGACGTCATGCAGGCCGGGCGTGCCGAGGCGAAGATCGAACTCGATCATGTCGTAGCACGGCTCGATGTGGCGCGGGTCGTGCGGGTAGAGCTCCTCGCCGATGAAGCCGTAGATGGCGGCGAGCGTCCCGAGCGGGTTGCCGACCATGCTCTCGTAGCGGACGATCAGGAGCCGGTCCGACTGCTCGCCGTATACCGCCTCGCGCAGCGCGTTGTAGGAGAAGCCGAACATGCCGGCCGGCGACGCCAGCCCCTCGACTCGCGAATAGACGGTGCCGCCCGAATCGTAACTGAAAATGCCCGAGAGCTCGTAGGCGTTGCGGCGGATAAGCCTCTCGACGCTGTCGAGGATCATCGCCGGGTTGCGGACGCAGCAGATCACCTTGGCGGCGGGAAAGAGCTCGACCAGCGCCGGGAGCTTGGTCGTCCAGCCGCGGTTGGTGTCGAAGATCACCGCGCCCTCGGCGGTCTCAGCGTAGTAGGCGTCGAACACGGCCGTCAGCAGCCGCTTGCGGATGTCGTTGTCGATGAACACCGAGCCTTCGTTGCGGGCGCTGGTCTCGGCGAGCATCGAGCGGAAGAGCGCATAGACCGGGCTGCTCATATACCGGCGGAAAAGCGCGGGTTCTGCCTCAGCAGCGCCGCAAGCAAGGTCGAGCCGGAGCGCGGCAGGCCGGAAATGAAATGGAGGCGGTTCTGCACGGCGGGCAACGGCAATCGCGAAAAAGGCGGCGCCAAGCCGCGCCGCCCTTTATAGCCTGCGCCCGAAGGCGCGTCAGGCCGGGGGAAGCATGCGCTTGCGGCGAAGCGCCAGCGCGCCGAGGCCGGCAAAGCCGGCGAGCATCATCGCCCAGGTCGAGGGTTCCGGAATTGAATTTATGCTGACCGCGCCGTTGCCGGACTGGTAGGCCAACGAAAAGGGCGTGCCCACGAAACTGTAGGAGCCGCCGCCGCCGCCGCCGTAACCGACGCCCCCGCCGCCGCCGCCGCTGATTCCACCGCCGCCGCCACCG
>JBAUXQ010000326.1:0-4172 GCA_049584355.1 Roseiarcus sp.
CGTTGCCCGCGACGCCGGCGACGCCGAGGATCTCGCCTTCCCGCAAGATGAAGGAGACGCCGCCGACGCGAACGACCCCCCGGTCGTCGCGCACCACGAGGTTTCGCGCCTCGAGCGCGATCCTGCCCGGATGGGCGGGGCCCTTGTCGATCTTCAGGATCACCTTGCGCCCGACCATCGCGTCGGCGAGCTCCGGCGGCGAGGTCTTGTCGGTATCGAAGGTCGCGACCATCTCGCCGCGCCGCATCACCGACACGCGGTCGGTCAGGCTCATGATCTCGCGCAGCTTGTGGGTGATGAAGATGATCGTCTTGCGCTCGCCCTTCAGCACCCTGAGCATCTCGAACAACTGGTCGGCCTCGGCGGGCGTCAGCACCGCGGTCGGCTCGTCGAGCACGAGAATGTCCGCGCCGCGCACCAGCGCTTTCAGGATCTCGACCCGCTGCTGCAGGCCGACCGACAATTCGCCGACGATGGCGTTCGGATTGACCTCGAGGCCGTATTCGCGCCCGAGCTCGGCGAGCCGCTTGCGGATTAAGCCCGCGCCCTCGGCGAGCAGCGGGCCGCCCTCGGCGCCGAGCATGACGTTCTCGAGCACGCTGAGCGGCGGCACCAGCATGAAGTGCTGATGCACCATGCCGATGCCGTGGCTGATCGCCTCGCGCGACGAGCGGATCCTGACCGGCTCGCCGTTGATGCGGATTTCGCCCGAGTCGGCCTCGTAGAAGCCGTAGAGAATCGACATCAGCGTCGATTTTCCGGCGCCATTCTCGCCGACGATGCCGTGAATGACGCCGCGTTCGACGACGAGATTGACGTGATTGTTGGCGTGAACCGGGCCGAAGCTCTTGTCGATGCCGATCAGTTCGATGGCGGGAGGAGCTTTATCGGCCTCGGTCGTCACGCCGGGCTCCCCCGTTCCGCTTTCGCTCCATGGGAGAGGACCAGTCGGCGGCGCCGCCTTCCTCCCCCGCGCATTGGCGCGGGGGAGGGGGACCGGGCGAAGCCCGGTGGAGGGGGCGCGCCGGGCTGGCTCAAGCTACGTTGGAAGACGTGCGGGCCTGAAGCCGGCTCAAGCCGGGCACTTGTTGTCGGACATGTAGTTGTGCACGTCGATCTTGCCGGAGATGATGTCGGCCTTCGCCGCCTCCGCCTTCGCCTTGGCGGCGTCAGTCAGGATGGCCTTGTTGTAGTCGTCGACCGCGTACCCGACGCCGTTGTTCTTCAGGCCGAACACCTGGACCCCCGCCTTCCAGGTCCCGTCCTTCGCGTCCTTGAACGAATCATAGGTCGCGACGTCGACGCGCTTGAGCATCGAGGTCAGGACGTGGCCGGGGAAGAGCCCGTCCTGGTCCGAGTCGACGCCGATCCCGAACTTGCCGGCGTCGGCGGCGGCCTTGAGGACGCCCTGGCCGGTCGCGCCGGCGGCGGCGAACACGATGTCCGCGCCGCGGTCCATCTGCGACTTCGCCAATTCGCCGCCCTTGACCGGATCGTTCCAGGCCGCCGGCGTCGTGCCGGTCATGTTGGCGATCACCTCGGTCTTGCCGCCGGAATCGTATTTGATCCCTTGCGCGTAGCCGCATTCGAAGGCCGAGATCAGCGGGATATCCATGCCGCCGACGAAGCCGACCTTGCCGGTCTTCGACGTTTCGTTCGCGATCACCCCGACCAGGAACGAGCCTTCTTCGGCCTTGAACACCATCGACTGCACGTTTGGCTTGTCGACGACCATGTCGATGATGCCGAACTTGGTGTCGGGGAACTCGTCGGCGATCTTGCCGAGCGCGGTCGCCCAGGCAAATCCGGGCATGATGATCGGAGAGAAGCCGTCCTTGGCGAACTTGCGCAGGACCTGCTCGCGCTGGGCGTCGTTCTGGATCTCCAGGTCGCGGAACGGGACGTTGAACTCCTTCGAGAACTTGGTCGCGCCGTTGAACACGCCTTCGTTGAAGGATTTGTCGAACTTGCCGCCCAGATCATAGATGACGGCAGGCTTGATTTCGGCGGCGTAAGCCGCGGCGGAGGCGATGAGGCCGCCCGCGCAAATTGCGGTGGTCAGGAGACAGTGAGCGCGCACGAACATTTCAACCCTCCGGATTAAGGCGGGAGCCGAAGGCGGCCCAGCGCCCGAAAAACTCAACGAAACTGACCAGTTGGTCAGCATAAGTATGACCAGCGCCGACGGTCAAGCGTTTGCGCCGAAGTTCCCAAGTCTTCGGTTCGGTCGATCGACTCCGGCGCATATTCGGCCGCTTGCCAACAGCCGAATTCAGACTATGCGCGGCATTTGGCCACGGCAAGTCGATACTGGAAAATAGGACGCTCGGCCGACCGACGGACGCCTCTCGCTTCGACCTGTCAATTGAACAGCGAGGAGACGCTCTCCTCTTTGGCGATCCGCGCGATCGCCTCCCCGATCAGAGGCGCAATCGAGATTACCCGGATGTTGCGCGCGACTCGGACCGCCTCCGTCGGCTGGATCGTGTCGGTCAGCACGAGCTCCATGAGCCGCGAGGCGGCGATCCGCGCAACCGCGCCGCCGGACAGCACGCCGTGGGTGATATAGGCCGAGACGCTCGCCGCTCCCTTCTCGAGCAGGGCGTCGGCGGCGTTGCACAGCGTGCCGCCCGAATCGACAATATCGTCGAGCAGCACGCAATTGCGGCCGGCGACGTCGCCGATGATGTTCATGACCTCGGATTCGCCGGCCCGGTCGCGCCGCTTGTCGACGATGGCGAGCGGCGCGTCGAGGCGCTTGGCGAGCGCGCGGGCGCGCACCACGCCGCCGACGTCGGGAGAGACGACCATCACGTTCTTGCTGCCGTTGTGATGGGCCTCAATGTCGCGCACCATGGTCGGCGCGCCGAACAGATTGTCGGTCGGGATATCGAAAAATCCCTGGATCTGGCCGGCGTGGAGGTCGACGGTCAGCACCCGGTCGGCGCCGGCGCGGGTGATGAGATTGGCGACGAGCTTGGCCGAGATCGGCGAGCGCGACGCCGACTTTCGATCCTGGCGGGCGTAGCCGAAATAGGGGACGACCGCCGTGATGCGTTGCGCCGAAGCGCGCCGCAGCGCGTCGATCATGATGAGCAGCTCCATCAGGTTGTCGTTCGCCGGGTAGGACGTTGACTGGATGATGAAGGCGTCGCGTCCGCGCACATTCTCGAGAATTTCGACGAAGATCTCGAGGTCGGCGAACCGGCGGACGTGGCATCCGGTCAGCGGCTCGCCGAGATAGGCGGCGATCGCTTCGGCGAGCGGCCGATTGGAATTGCCGGCCAAAATCTTCATCTTGCCGAGCACGGCCGGTTCTCCAACCCCGCGCCCGAGGCGCGCTTTACGGCGCGGACGCGGCGGGTCATAGCAGCCGCCCCGACCCCGAACAACATGACATTTTGTTTACGGCGCCCGCTCGCAGGCAGGATGTCCACAAGAAAACCACCAACCCCGGCCCTCATGCTGAGGAGCGCCGAAGGCGCGTGGCCCTCATGCTGAAGAGCGCCGAAGGCGCGTCTCGAAGCATGGTCCAGGGCGCTCCGCGGCCCCCGCGCGCACTGGATCCGTCCTTCGAGGCCCCTACGGGGCGCCTTAGGACGAGGGTGCAGACACACGTCTACTGGGCGTAGCTGAGCGCGGCGCCCGCCGGCGCCGCCTCGGGGGTGTTGGAGAGGTAGGCGGCGAGGTCGTCGGCCGATTTGGCGGCGACGCTGTCGAGCCCGGCGTCGCCGATCATCGCCCAGGCGTCGTCGCCCGCGCCCCTGACCGCGATCGCATCGCTGAGCCGTTGCGCGCGCCGCTTGTCCGGGGTGAAGACGTCCCAGACCAGGTCGACCTCCGTTCCGCCCTCGATCGGCGTGGCGGTGAGGTAGCCGCGCACCAGGTACCGCGCCTTGGCGGAATCAACGACCGCGACCCCGCGCCCGGCCGCGGCCGTCTCGAGGCTCTGGTTGAAATGGGCCGAAAAGTCGGCCGGCGCGCCATCGACCGACACGATCGCAACCGTCGCGGCGGCCATGTTGGCGTCGTCGCGGCGCACAAACTGCGCCTGCCCGTCGGCGCTTGGCGGGTTGGCGGCGATATCGTTGCAGCCGCCAAGCGTTGCGCACGCAAGCAGCAGAAACGCGCCCGAAGCGAACGCCCGCAACGGCGCGACCGGACCCCTGATG
>JBAUXQ010000327.1:0-7028 GCA_049584355.1 Roseiarcus sp.
CGTAACAAACGCTTGCAGCGCCGCCTCGTCAATCCTCGCGGCTCGCCTCCCACGAACGGTTGACCCGAGGGCGGGCCGGGACGACGCGAAAATTCAAGCCCCAGCCTCTGGAATTAGGGCCAAATGCGTTCTATCTTTCAACCGTTCGCGTCGTCGGTTGTGCTGACTCGGCCACCAGCGTCGCGCCGGAAAAAGACGCCAAGCCTTCGGGCAGGGCGGGTCGGCTCAAGTTCAGAAATCGTGGGCCGGAGCACGAAAAATTGTATGAATGGACCCATGTCCGGCCGTATTTCAGGCTTGATCATGGATTCATAAAAATGTCATCTGCTGCGGTCGCTCAAAGGCCTTTAAACAGATGATTTATGTTAATCATCGAACGCGAAAAGAACCTCAATATGTCATCATTGGAACGGATCGGCCTGTTTATTGATGGGGCAAATCTCTATGCAAGCGCCAAAGCTCTCGGGTTTGATATCGACTATAAGCGTCTCCTGAAAGAATTTCAGGCGAAGGGTCGGTTGATTCGAGCGTATTATTACACAGCCCTGGTTGATGATCAGGAATATTCGTCGGTTCGGCCGTTGGTCGACTGGCTCGATTACAATGGCTATTCGGTCGTGACCAAGCCGACGAAAGAGTTCGTTGACTCCACGGGACGCCGAAAAGTCAAAGGCAATATGGACATCGAGCTTGCGGTCAACGCCATGGACATGGCTCCGCATCTCGACCTCATGGTCCTGTTCTCCGGCGATGGCGACTTCCGATCGCTGGTCGAATCGATCCAGCGAAGGGGCGTCCGGGTGGCGGTCGTATCGACGATTTCGACCCAGCCGCCGATGGTGGCGGACGAGCTGCGCCGTCAGGCCGACGAGTTCATCGATCTCGCCCATCTGATCCAACGGATCGGGCGCGATCCCGGCGACCGGCCACAGCGCCCCGCCGATCATCGCCGTGGCCAGTACGGGCCGGTCCAGCAGCCGGCTGAAGAACTGCGCGAGTAAGTCGGGCGGCCACGGTCCGTGGCCTTCGATGGCGGCCCGGCGACCGATTGCCCGGATTGTCCCCGGCTCGCGGCGTTCCGGGCCTCGAACCGGGCCGAATACCCCGACTGGTCGAATGCGCCGGTGGCTTCCATTGGCGAATCGGACGCGCGTCTCATGATAGTCGGGCTCGCCCCGGGATTGCGCGGAGCCAACCGGACCGGGCGCCCGTTCACCGGGGACTACGCCGGGGATCTTCTCTACCGCACTCTGCTCGAGTTCGGCTTCGCCTCGGGGATCTACGATCGCCGCCCGGACGACGGGCTCAAGCTCGTCGACTGCGCGATCGTTAACGCCGTGCGCTGCGTTCCGCCGCAGAACAAACCGACCCCCAGTGAAATCGCGACTTGCCGCCGGTATCTGACGCAGGCGATCTCTGCTCTACCGCGATTGCGAGTCATGCTCGCGCTCGGCCGGATCGCACATGAGAGCGCCTTGCGCGCAATCAACCTCGGCCCGGCGAAGTATCCGTTCGCTCATGGGGCGCGCCATGCTCTTGCGTCGGCTGGGATTCGCCTCTTCGACAGCTATCATTGCTCGCGCTACAACACCAACACCGGCGTGCTGACGGAAGCGATGTTTCGCGAGGTCTTCGCCTCGATCCGCGCCGAGCTCGACCGCACGGACGTGCAGGCGGCGGTCGGGGGATGAAGTTCAAGCGCGGCCGTGGGAAGCCTAGCAATGGGGGGATGAAGTGAGCGCAAATGCTTTCGGTCAGATCGACCAAACGCCCGTATTCGAGGTCACGATTGCGTCTCGGGCAGGGGCGAGCGCGAAAATCCTGACCTATGGCGCGGTGGTGCGCGACCTCGTCGTGCCGGCGTCGAACGGGTTGCAGCGGGTGGTGCTCGGCCTCAACACGCTGGACGACTACCTCAACTACTCGCCGTCTTTCGGCGCGGTGCCGGGGCGGTTCGCCAATCGGATCGCCAACGGCCGCTTTGTGCTCGACGGGGTCGCCTATGAACTCGAGCGCAAGCCGGGCCAGAAGCACACGCTGCACGGAGGCCCGCATGGATTTGGCCATCGGATTTGGAAGCTCGGCGCATATGATGGCTCTTCGGTCGAACTGACGCTTGAATCGCCGGACGGCGACAGCGGCTTTCCAGGCGCCTTAACCGCGACGTGCGTCTATCGCCTGGTTGAGCCCGCGACGCTTAGGGTCGAGCTCTCGGCGGTCTCGGACCGCCCGACCGTGGTCAATCTCACCCAGCACAGCTATTTCAACCTCGACGGCTCGCCCGACATTCTCGACCATGAGGTGACGCTGTTCGCCGACTTTTACACTCCTGCGGACGCCGAGCTGATTCCGACCGGGGAAATCCGCGCCGTCGCCGGTACCCCATACGACTTTCGCAGCCCCCGCCCGGTTCGCAATCCGAGCGGAACGCCATACGACACCAATTTTGTCGCCGCGCTCCAGCCCGACGCCGAAGGTCTTGCGCAAATAGCGGCGGTGCGTTCGCCTCGGAACGGCCTGACGATGAGCCTGTTCTCGACGGAGCCTGGCGTCCAGTTCTACGATGCAGCGCCGCTCAACTGCCCGGCGCCGGGGTTAAACGGCCAGCATTACGGAGCGCATGCGGGCTTGGCGCTCGAGCCGCAGGCTTTCCCGGATTCGCCCAACCGGCGTCACTTCACGGATTGCGTGCTGCGGCCGGACGACGAGTATCAGCACGTGAGCGAGTTTCGCTTCGCGTAACGACACCGGATAGCGAACGCGGACCTGGTTGGCGCCGGTCGCTGTCTGTTCGCCATTTTGGCTACTGCCGTCGCCCAACTCGCCGCTACTCTCGGCCAAGGCTCTCGCCGGGGCCGGCCTCGGCAAGCGCCTTGCCGACTTCGAGCCCCAGGTCGTCCATCGAAGTTTGCTCGCGCACGGTGAGGTCCTCGCCCTTCGCCTGTCGTTCGGCCTGCTCGACAGAGCGCGCGACATTGACGACCACCTTGGTCTCGACTTCGGGATGAAGGTGGATCGGGACCGGATGCATGCCGAGGGTCTTGATCGGGTGTTGGATCGCCACGTGGCCGCGTTGCACCGGGTGGCCGGCGGCGGTCAGCGCTTCGGCGATGTCTCGCGCCGACACCGAACCGTAAAGCTGTCCAGTCTCGCCGGCCTGGCGGATGATGACGACCGTCGCCCCTTCGAGCTTTGACGACACCTCGCCTGCGCCGCGTTTGAGCTCGTGGTTACGGACCTCGAGGTCGGCGCGCCGGGCCTCGAACTTCTTCTTGTTGGCCTCGGTCGCCCGCAGGGCTTTGCCACGCGGCAACAGGAAATTGCGCGCGTATCCGTCTTTCACGCGCACCGTGTCGCCCATGTGTCCGAGCTTGCCGACGCGTTCCAGCAAAATAACGTCCATTGTCGTCTCCTATTTCTGTCCTGTCGGAGTGGGGGTGGGAATGAGGGCGGCGCGGGAGCGCAGCCTCAAGAAACCGTCGAGAAGGCCAAGCGCGGCGAGAACCGGAAGCGTGTATTTGGCCCGCAAGACGCAGCAGGCGTAGAGCGCGACGAGCATCAGCGGCCTCATCTTGAGACCACGCGACAGCGCATGCGCGACCGCCAACCCCTGCAGCGCCAGAGCGCCGCCGAGCCCCCCAGCGCCGACCGAGAAATACTGGGCGGCGGGGTTGGGCAGCGCATAGGCGGCCGCGACGCAGGCGAGGAACGCAACGCCCAGCGGCCAGGGCAGGGAAAGCGAAGTCGGCAGATCCGGCCAGGGCCGGGGAAGATTGCGCGACAGCTGGGTCGAACGAGCGGCGGCGTAGAGATTGACGCACAGCATCATGAGCGTCGAGGCGGCGATCGCCGGAGGGCCAAATCGCACCAGCGCGTCAGCAAATTCGCGCGCTGTAAGTTGGTCCGGCGCGCCATCGAAAGCGTCGGCGGCGAGGGCGGCGACGGCTGAGGCGACCTGGCGCGCGCCCTCGCTATAGCCGCCGTAGACAACGATGATGGTCGTCAGCACCGCGGCGCTGCCGACAATTCCAAACAATGCCGCCAGCGTGACGACGGCGCCGACCGAGGGGTGGACCGGCGCGTTCGGCTTGTGGGCGCGGAAATACCGCGCGATCGGAGTGATCGCGAACGCGGCCAGAGCCCAGGCCGGACCGGCGACGGAGGCGGCGAACAGCAACGCCGACAGGGGCTCGGACAGCAGCGCGAGCGCGGCGACCGAAATCCCGCCGGCGATCGCTCCGGCGTCGAGCCCCCAACCGAGCGTCGCGATCATGATCGGCAACGGCGCGAGATAGGCGAGCGCCATCGCAAGAAGGCTCGGCTGCGTGCTGACGGCGAACAGCAGCGCGGCGGCGCATCCCGCTCCGATCGCGACCACAAATCGATGCAACATGACGAGCGCTGTCCCGCGTTGGTTTGCGGTTAGAAGGCGGGCCGGCGGTCCGCCTCCAGCTGCCGCCGCGACCCGTTAAGGCCGAACGCGGCGGTTCGAAACTTCAGAGGCGGCGACCGTCAGCGGATCACGTAAGGCAAGAGGCCCAGGAACCGGGCGCGCTTGATCGCCTGCGCAAGCTCGCGCTGCTTGCCGGCGCTCACCGCGGTGATCCGCGACGGCACGATCTTGCCGCGCTCGGAAATGTAGCGCGACAACAGACGGGTGTCCTTGTAGTCGATCTTCGGCGCGTTGGCGCCCGTGAACGGGCACGACTTGCGCCGGCGGAAAAACGGGCGGCGGGGAGCGGTTGCCATCAGCTGACTCCAAGATTCGCGTCATCGCGGGGGCGGCGCGGCGGACGATCGCCCCGATCCGACCTGTCGCCACGATCTCCACGGTCGCCGCGATCCGGCCGGTCGCCGCGCGGTCCGCGCGGTCCGCGATCGTCGCGGTCGCCGTCCTCGCGCTTGCGCAACATCGCCGACGGGCCGGCTTCATGCTCGTCCACGCGGATGGTGAGATAGCGGATGACGTCCTCGTTGATGCTCAGGAGGCGCTCGACCTCGACCACCGCCTCGGAGGGGCCGGCGATGTTGAGCAGCGTGAAGTGCGCCTTGCGGTTCTTCTTGATCCGGAACGCGAGCGACTTCAGTCCCCAAGGCTCGACCTTGGTGACCGCGCCGCCGAGCGAGGCGATTTTCGACTTGATTTGCTCCGTCAGCGCCTCGACTTGCTGCGGCGTGACGTCCTGGCGCGCCAGGAAGATGTGCTCGTAGAGAGCCATTTCGTGCCTTTCAAACTCTTCAAGCCACGTCCCACGCGGAGCCCTTCGAGCCCGGGAAAGGCTCGAACCGGATCGTTCGAAGGCGGGAACACCGGAGGACGGACGCTCAGTTCCTGCCAGATGCTCGCGCGAGCGAGCCTCGGCCCTCCGTTCAGCCCCCAGCGGGACGCAACGAAGCGGCGTACATAGGGAAACATCAGCCCCGTGGCAAGGAAAATCATGGCCAAGCCGAGCAGACGCTCTCGAACGGGAACCAAGGCCGAACCCCGGCGTTGGCTTTGGGTCAATCGCGAGAGCGAACCCCATGCCAACCAGGGAACACGCAGATGGGCATTTTCTCCAAGGACATCCACACCATGAACGACTTGTTCGTCCACCAGCTGAAGGACATCTATTACGCGGAAAAGCGGATTGTCGCCGCTTTGCCGCAGATGATCGAAAAGGCGACTTCGCCGCAGCTCAAGTCGGCGTTCGAATCCCATCTCGGAGAAACGAGAAACCACGTAAGACGGGTCGAGCAGGTTTTCCAAATGCATGGCGTCACGCCGGAAACAGTCGATTGTCCTGCGATCGACGGGATCATTGACGAGGCTGACGAAGTCGCCGGCGACGTCGAGGATAAGCGAGTGCTGGATGCGGCGCTCATCGCCGCGGCGCAGGCGGTCGAGCACTACGAAATGACCCGCTACGGGACGCTCATCGCCTGGGCGAACGCGCTCGGCCGCAGCGACTGCGGCAGCGTGCTCAAGTCGAACCTGAACGAGGAAGAAGCGGCGGACAAGAAATTGACCAAGATCGCGGAGAGCGGCGTGAACGCCGCCGCCGCGTAAACCCCAGAGACGCCTCGAAGCGGGCAAGCCGGATCGCCCGCTTCGAGAGGCGCAACAACTCCGCTCAACTTTCCCGGGCTATGGCTTCGCATCGATGACCCCCGTCTGCGGCGCTTGGTCTGCGTCCCGTATCGCCTCAACGAGATCAGCCAGGCTTTCGAACCTGGCGCCTTCAGGCAGGGACGCGAGAATTTCCAGCGCATCCTGTCCCGCGCCGCCGTTCCTGGCGCGCTCAATCAGGTCTGCCTTCGAGGCGGGGAAGACCATTCCTCTCACGGCGTGAATGACGTTCGCGGACGCATATCCGATCATGACGTCGCCTCCATCTCGTTCCCCAAGCGAAACGGCCAAGCTTTCGCCTGGCCGTTCCCATTGCGGCTTTCCGGCATGAAAGTCAGCGCCGGTTTTGCCATCCGCGCCGCGAGGCTTCCGAGTGGCCCTCCGGATCGCCGGACCAGCCGCTGTGGCCGCCGCGCCCGCCGTTACCGCCGCGCTCGTCGTCCTGATAGCGGCTGCCGCCACGGCTCTCGTACCGGCGATCATCGTCGGAACGCGAAGACGATCGGCTACGGTAGTTGCCTTCGTGGCCCTGTTCCCAGCCACGACGGGAGGCCTCGGAGTGGCCTTCCGGATCGCCGTACCAGCCGCTCTCGCCGTGATTGGGATTTTCCCATCCGCGCCGTGACGCTTCCGAATGGCCTTCACGGTCACCGTACCAGCCGCTGTCGCCGTGGCTACCGCTCTCCCATCCGCGCCGGGAAGCTTCTGAGTGGCCTTCTGAGTCGCCGAACCACCCTCCGTGGCCGCGGCCTTCCGAACCGCCGCCGCGGCGGGTGAATCGGCCTTCGTCGTCGCGACCGCGGGACATGGACCCGCGCCCGTAGCGCTCGTCCTCGTCGTCGTAACGGCCACGGGAACGGCTGCCGCCCTCGCTCATGAAGCGGCCATTTTCGTCACGCTCCGGACCGCCGCGCGAGCC
>JBAUXQ010000328.1:0-1742 GCA_049584355.1 Roseiarcus sp.
GCGGCAGTTCGTTGTAGACAGCGCGAGCCTCGCGTTCGGTCACCGGATTATGGTTCAGCGCGATCTCATACGCAGCCTTGCGCCACGCCGAGATTGTTTCCACGAGGCCGGACACCGCTCGTTGCAAGACCGGCGAACGATAGCGGAGGTCGGAGGCCTCGCCAATCGCTGCGTCGATCGTCGGATCGAGTGCAATGATCCGCCGCAGGAGGTCGCGTCGAAGCCCTTGAAATTGGGTGAAGTCCGAGCTGGCGATCCGAAAGCAATCCGCAAACCCGTCCATGATCGCCGTCGACAGGTAAGCAAGCTCCGCCGCAAGCTTTCGCCGCGAATGGCCGAGATCGGTCAAGGCCAGCACGACGCCCGCGCACAGGATGCCCGTGCAAATCTCGATCGCGCGATTGATCGCAAGGAACGTAACGTCGCCGTTGGTCGTCCCGACCGGTCCCAGAACGTCGCTTGCAAGAATCGCCGCGGTGTAGCCGGACAGGGCCGCGGCGTAAGCCGCGAAATTGCGCAAGAGCGTCGCAATGAAAGCGCTGACCGCGCACCAGAGCGCAAGTCCGACGAGAAAACCTATCCTGTCCTGGCGAAAGAGGGCGGCAAGAATCACGATGCCGATCGCTCCGACAACGGTTCCGATCATGCGGAAAAACGCCTTGCGGAGCGAGGCCCCCAGCACCGGCGTGCAGACGATCGCGGCCGTCGTCACCGCCCATGTCGGATCGCTGAGCTGAAGGGCGAAGGTGACGTAGTAGGTGAGACAGACCGAAGCCCACAGCCTCAGGGCGAAAAGGAGCGCCGGCGTCGCATCGCGCAGCCATTCCGCGAGCGGAGCGCCGCCGGATTTGCTCAGCGTGGGGCTGGCCGCGGTCATGCTTACGGTTATATCACGGCAAGCAGCCCGCCATCGACATAGATGACTTGCCCGTTCACATAGGCCGACGCGGGCGAAGCGAGGAACACCGCAACGCCGATGAGATCCTCGGGCTTGCCCCATCGGCCGGACGGCGTGCGGCCCTTGACCCACGAGTCGAACTTGGGGTCGGCGATCAGCGGCTTCGTCATCTCGGTATCGATATAGCCGGGTCCGATCGCGTTGGCCTGGATGTCGTGCGCCGCCCATTCCGCCGCCATCGCTCGGGTCAGCATCTTGATGCCGCCCTTGGCCGCGGTATAGGGCGCAATGGTCGCGCGCGCGACCTCGCTCGCCAGCGAGGCGACGTTGATGATCTTGCCGCCGCGCCCGCGCGCGATCATCCGCCGGGCCGCTTCGCGCCCGACCTGGAACGAGCCGGTCAGATGGGTCTCGACGACACGGCGCCATTCGTCGGTCTTGAGCTCGAGCATCGGCTTCCTGAGCTGGAACCCGGCGTTGTTGACCAGGATGTCGATCTCGACGCCCGCTGCGTCGAAATGCTCGAAGGCGGCGAGAACCGAGCCTTCGTCAGCGACATCGAACGCCCGCGTTGACGTGCGCAGCCCGTCCGCCTCGAAGGACTTGGCGACTGTCGCCAGCTTGCGCTCGTCGCGGCCGTTGAGGACGATTTGCGCGCCGGCCGCCGCAAGGCCGCGCGCGATCGCCAGCCCGAGCCCGTCCGAGGATCCGGTGACGGGCGCCGTCTTGCCCGTCAGATCGAAGAGATGGGACATGCTCATCGACGACCTCACAGGGCGAGGTCGACGCGGATCGGCGTGTGGTCGGAGGCTTTGTCGCGGCCGCGCATCGCCTTGTCGATGGC
>JBAUXQ010000329.1:0-2966 GCA_049584355.1 Roseiarcus sp.
CCCCCAATCAGGATGTCGCGGCCGCCTCATCCGAGCGGTTCATCGATAATCGCGAGGCCGCGATCTTATGGATGGCGAGGCGGATGTCGCGATTGTCCTGCATGAACCGGTCGAAGTCGACCTTCCGCAGCACCAGGAGCCGGCAGTAGGTCATGGCGACGACATCGGCCTGGCGCGTCATGCCCGTGAGCAGCGCCATCTCGCCGAACAGGTCGCCGGTGCCGAGCGGGATGCGGCGATCGGGAAAAACGACCTCTGCGGCGCCGGAGGCGATGAAATAGCATGCGTCGCCCCGGTCGCCGTTGCGCACGATCACCTCCCGCGGGACGGCGAATCGGGGTCTGAGCAGCTTCTGAACCCGCTCCAGCTGCTGGTCGCTGAGATCGGCGAACAGCGCCAGTCGCCCGATCAGCTGGCCGGTGTCGAGGCCAAGGTCGAAGCGGGGCCGGGTCTCTCTCGCCTGCGTATCCACGACGCTGCCTTTGAGATCTTCGTAGACCTCGGCGGCGATCAGGCCCTCCTTGAACAGGGCGTCGTAACGTCCCATCTCGCGCCGCAACGCTGATTGGCGCACGAACCGCGCTTCGAGCGCCGCAGCGTACTGAGGATATTGCCGGCGCAGCGCGTCGAGAGCGGCCGTCGTCCGCTTGAGGCGCTCCTTGAGGATGGCGTCGATGAGCTCGACGACCCGCTCGCCGAAGATCGAACGCGACCGCGCTGCGTGAGGCCCACCAACCTCCTGGATCAAAAGACGGGTCACGAGCAGCATTTCGAACCGGTCGCCGAGCCGATCGGCGAGAAAGCGCACAATGCCGAGCCGTCGGTAAAGGAAATAGGCGGCGGCGAACGAAAACGGAAACGCGAGCGCCGCCTCGGCGCTGCGCTTGTAGCCGAGACGTCCGCCGCTCCTCGCGCCTTCGCCCAGGGCTTCGGCGTTCCGCAGCAGCGCCTGCACGGTGACCGGCGAAGCGGCGCGCTCGGCCATGATTTCGAGCGCCAGCATGCGTTCCTGGTTGCCGAGCGCCACCAGCGCAATCGCCAGGCGCTCGTGATCGGTCAGGCCGGCCTCTTCGGCGCCGGGCGAATTTGCCGCCGCGATCCCGGCCTCGTAGGGCGCGAGCGCGCTCGCGAGGGCGGAAGGCGAGATTTCGTGTTCGCGGCCGGTGGCGCGAATGGTCTCCGCGATCTCCGCATAGGAGAGCGCCAGCACCCGGTCGCGCAGCGCCTGGTCGACCGGCGACAGGCGATCGAGACGCAGGAGGTGGATGATGAATCTGAGCGTCGTGCCGTTGACCAGCAGCGTGAACAGCACCATGCCGGTCGCGAGCACCGCCACGAACCGCTGGACCTCGGGCGTGAGCTCCCGATTCTCGGTCACCGCGAGCGCCAGCACTAGAGTCAGGGCGCCCCGCAGTCCGCCCCAGGTGATTGCCAGCTTATAGGCGGTGCTGATCGGCTGGGTCAGCTTGGCGAGGCTCAAGAGTGGCAGGAGCAGGAACAGCACCAACAGCCGCCCGCCAAACGCCGCGCCGATCATTACCGCGATCAGCACGAGGTCGTGGAACTGCATGTCAAGCAGGAGCCTCGGCACCAGGATCGAGGCGAGCACAAACACCAGCGAATGGGCCCAGAAGGCGATTTGCGCCCACAGATCCGCGATGAACGACCAGTTGTAGGGCGTGATGCGCGACCGTCCGGAGGCGCTGACGGTCAGCCCGGCGCAGAGCACCGCGACCACTCCCGAAACATGAAAAAAATGCTCCGCGCCAATGAACACCAGATAGGCGAGGGCAACCGTCAGCGTTGCTTCGGCCAGCCGATCGTCGCGGGTCCAGGGAATGAGCTGCAAAAAAACCCGCCCGGCCACTACGCCCAGCACGGCCCCGCCGAGGAAGGAGACGGCGAATTGCGCCGCGCCGCCGACGATGTCGGGCTGGCGTCCGGAGACGATCATGCCGAGCAGCACCACGAACATCACGATCGCCGCGGCGTCGTTCAAGAGGGATTCGCCTTCGACGAGCCGGGTCAGACGCGCCGGAGCGCCGACATCGCGGAAGACCGCGATGACCGCGGCCGGGTCAGTCGTCGCCACGACCGAGCCAAGAAGAAGGCAGACCACCAGCGGCAGGCCGGAGACAGGCCATAGCGCCACGCCGACCACGGCCGTAGTGACGACCGTCGCGACCACGGCGAGCATCAGGATCGGAGCGGCGTCCTCGAGGATCCGGCGAACGTCGCTGGTGATCGCGCCGTCGAAGACCAGCAGCGGCAGGAAAACGTAGACGAAGGTCTCCGAGCTCACCGGCAAGTTGGCGAACACCGCTGCGATGTTGTCGAACCTGTCGGAGCGCGACGTGTGTAAGAGAATGATCGAAATGGCGCCGATCGCCACGCCGATGACGGCGAGGAGCACGACCGGCGCAAGGTGGAGGCGGACTGCGACCGGCTGAGAAACGGACACGACCACCAGCAAGGTCGCAAGAACTGTCAGAACCACGACGATATCGAGCATTGGGTCCGAGATCCGATGCGGCGGGCGCGCCGCGGGCAACCCGCCCGACTATGCCCAGCATTTCAGCCCAAGGCGAGCCCGACGACTCGCGCCCCGAGCCTTCAGCCTGTGTCCGTCCTGGGCAGGTTTTTCGGTTCGTATGGGCAGAGATCGACCAGGACGCAAATGCTGCAGAGCGGCAGGCGCGCCCTGCAGACGTATCGCCCATGCAAGATCAGCCAGTGATGAGCGTGCAGTAGAAACCGGGCCGGCACGACGCGCACAAGCTCGTCTTCGACCTCGCGCGGCGTTTTGCCCGGCGCGATGCCGAGCCGGTTGGCGAGACGAAAGACATGGGTGTCGACCGCGAGCGTCGGCTCGCCGAAGGCGGTGTTGAGCACTACGTTCGCAGTCTTGCGCCCGACGCCGGGCAGCGCCTCGAGCGCCGCTCGATCGCGCGGCGTCTGACCGCCGT
>JBAUXQ010000330.1:0-4019 GCA_049584355.1 Roseiarcus sp.
AACGTTCGATTTGGCAATCGGGAGGCTCGTCGCAGACCCCGCGCGGCAGCGGTTCGCGAGAGCGGTTAGACGGGGCCACCCTTCGTTCCGGTCGCATCGGTCGAGATTTGGCACTCTCTTGTAACGAGTGCCAACGGCAGCTATCTACGTCTTAAGACCCGAGCCGAACGCGAGCGCATCTCGCCCAAGGCCGGCATCGCGGGTCAAACCGGGAGCGAAACCGATGAAATTCCGTCCATTGCACGACCGCGTCGTCGTCCGCCGCATCGAAGGAGAGGAAAAGACGAAGGGCGGCATCATCATCCCCGACACCGTCAAGGAAAAGCCGCAGGAAGGCGAGGTCATTGCCGCGGGGCCGGGAGCTCGGGACGAGAACGGCAAGCTGGTTCCACTCGAACTCAAAGCGGGCGACCGGGTGCTGTTCGGCAAATGGTCGGGCACCGAGGTCAAGATTGACGGCGAAGACCTTTTGATCATGAAAGAGTCCGACGTCATGGGCGTCATTGAAGGCGCGTCCGCCTCGAAGAAAAAGGCGGCCTGAAGAGGCTACCCCCTCACCTCGAACCAGGAAGTAAAACCATGCCCGCCAAAGACGTACGCTTCTCGTCCGACGCGCGCGACCGAATGCTGCGCGGCGTCGATATCCTCAACAACGCCGTCAAGGTCACGCTGGGCCCTAAGGGCCGCAATGTTGTTCTCGACAAGTCATTCGGCGCGCCCCGCATCACCAAGGACGGCGTCACCGTCGCCAAGGAGATCGAACTCGAAGACAAGTTCGAGAACATGGGCGCCCAGATGGTCCGCGAGGTTGCCTCGAAGACCAGTGACAATGCCGGCGACGGCACCACCACCGCGACGGTGCTGACCGCCTCGATCATGAAGGAGGGCCTCAAACTCGTGGCCGCCGGGATGAATCCAATGGATCTGAAGCGCGGCATCGACATCGCAGCGGCGGCCGTCGTCAAAGACATCGAACGCCGCTCGCGGAAGGTGCAGTCCTCCGAAGAGATCGCCCAAGTCGCCACCATCTCGGCCAACGGCGACAAGGAGGTCGGCAAGATGATCGCCGACGCGATGCAGAAGGTCGGCAACGAGGGCGTCATCACGGTCGAGGAGGCCAAGACCGCCAATACCGAGCTCGAAGTCGTGGAAGGGATGCAGTTCGATCGCGGCTACCTTTCGCCCTATTTCGTCACCAATGCTGAGAAGATGGTGGCCGAGCTTGAGGATGCCTACATCCTCATCCATGAGAAGAAGCTTTCCTCGCTTCAGCCGATGCTCCCCATCCTCGAGGCCATCGTCCAGGCTGGCAAGCCGCTGTTCATTGTCGCCGAAGACATCGAGGGAGAAGCGTTGGCGACCCTTGTCGTCAACAAACTGCGCGGCGGCCTCAAGGTCGCGGCCGTCAAGGCGCCCGGCTTCGGAGATCGGCGCAAGGCAATGCTCGAAGACATCGCGGTCCTCACGGCCGGCACCATGATCGCCGAGGATCTCGGCATCAAGCTCGAGAACGTGACCCTTCAGATGCTCGGCAAGGCCAAGCGGGTGCGGATCGAAAAGGAAAACACCACGATCATCGACGGCGCGGGCAAGAAGTCGGACATCGAGGGGCGGATCGCGCAGATCAAGGCGCAGATCGAGGAGACGACGTCCGACTACGACAAGGAGAAGCTGCAAGAGCGGCTGGCCAAGCTCGCGGGCGGCGTCGCGGTGATCCGGGTCGGCGGTTCGACCGAGGTCGAGGTCAAGGAAAGGAAGGACCGCGTCGACGACGCGATGCACGCAACCAAGGCGGCCGTCGAGGAAGGCATCGTGCCCGGGGGCGGCGTGGCGCTTTTGCGCGCCAAGGCCGCGATCGGCAAGCTCAGCGGCGACAATGCCGACATCCAGGCCGGCATCAACATCGTGCTCAGAGCGCTTGAAGCCCCAATCCGCCAGATCGCGGAGAACGCGGGCGTGGAGGGTTCGATCGTCGTCGGCAAAGTGCTTGAGAACAAGTCGCAGACCTTCGGCTTCGACGCCCAAACCGAGCGATATGTCGACATGCTGGCCACCGGCATCGTCGATCCGGCGAAGGTCGTGCGGGTCGCCCTGCAGGACGCCGCATCAGTCGCCGGTCTCATGATAACCACCGAGGCCATGGTCGCCGAGACGCCGAAGAAGAAGGAGGCTCCGGCCATGCCGGGCGGCGGCGGCATGGGTGGTATGGACTATTGATCAGCTGAGATGTCGAGCACGGGGCCGTTGTCATGCGGCCCCGCAGCCGGCCACGCGCCCAGCGCAGACAAACGCGGCTGTGATGACGCCTATCGGCGTCGGGCGGCGCCATGAGGCTTGTCTGCGTAGTCGCCTTAGGCGCGTCTCATGGGATCGGCCATCGACGGCGAGGACGCCGGCTCCAGGGTCGGTGTCGGATAATCGCTCTCTCAAATACTCCGTCGCCGCGCGCCCCGAGTTCTTCATTTGCGGGACTGGGCCGCGGCAAATAGCAGCCGCCGTCGCCGTCCTTTATGGTGGGCCGCCCGCATGGGCGCCAAGGGAGGACGCAGGCGGACCCTTACGGCTGGAGACGAGCATCGGATGACGGATGAGATAGAGACCCAAGCGCCTGAGGTTCGCGTCAAAGCCGAGCCGCCGCGCGAGCGGCCGACTGGAAGCGGCGCAACGGCGGCCGCGACGATCGTGACCCTTATCCTCGCCGGGATTGTTGGCCTCTCGATCTGGTATCTGGCGCGGCCCGAGCCGCTCATCGTCCAGGGCGAAGCCGACGCGACCCGCGTCGACATCGCCGCGCGGGTCGAGGGCCGGGTCGGCAAGCGTCCCGTGGAGCGCGGCCAAAACGTCGCCGCCGGGCAATTGCTGTTCGAGATCGACAACCCGGAGCTGATCGCCAAATGGCGCCAGGCTGAGGCTGGCGTCGGCGTCGCAAAGGCCCAGCTCGCCAACATCCTGGTGGGCACGCGCGCAGAGGTGATCGATCAGAAGAAAGCCGCCCTTGAGAGCGCCCAGTCCAACTTCCAACTCGCCAACAAAACCTACGCCCGCATCAAGGACCTCGCCGGCACGGGCAACGCGCCGCTGCAACGGCTCGACGAGGCGACGAATTCGCTCGAGGTGGCGAGGCGGGATCAGGACCGCGCCCAGCTCGCCTATGAGGAGGCGGTGAACGGGGCGACCAAGGAAGAACGCGAGATCGCTCGGACCAACGTGCTCAAGGCGCAAGCGAGCGTCGATACGATCAAGGCCGACGTCGACGAGCTCACAGTCAGGGCGCCGATCGCCTCGCAGGTCTATCAGATCGGAGCGGAGCTCGGGGAATATGTCTCTCCCGGCGCGCCGCTTCTCTCGCTCTACGACCTGAACGACGTCTACCTGCGATTCAATCTCCGCGAGGATCTGGTCAAGGGGCTCAAGGTCGGCGACAGGTTCAAGATTCGCGTCCCGGCCCTCGGGGACCAGCAAATCGAGGCGGAGGTCAAGCTCATCGAGACGCGCGGCGAATATGCGGGATGGCGCGCGACACGCGCCACCGGCGATTTCGACTTGAGGACGTTCGAGGTGCGCGCCTATCCGGTCTCCCCGCTGCCCGCCCTTCGGCCGGGCATGAGCGTCTACGCCGAATGGCCAACCGCCGAGCGCAAATGAGGCCGCCGCCAAAGCCCGGACTGCTTCTCGTCGCCACGCGCGAGTTGCGCTGGATGCAGCGCGACGGGGTCGCGCTCGTGTTGGCCGTCCTGGTTCCGGTCCTCGCCTTCGCCATCCTGACGCTCACGTTCAGCAATGCGGTCATTCGCAACCTTAGGGTCGCCATTGTCGACGCCGACCGCTCCGCGACCTCGCTCACCTACGTGCAGTCGATCGCCTCCGCGCCGGGCGTGACAGTCGCCGAGCGGTCGAGCGACATGAGGAGCGCCATGCAGGCTATCCGCTCCGGCGACGCGATTGCGGCTGTCTACATCCCGGAGAACTTCGAGCGCGATCTCCTCGCCCGGAAGCGGCCTCAGGTCGTCACTTTGTAC
>JBAUXQ010000331.1:0-2289 GCA_049584355.1 Roseiarcus sp.
TAGTAGAGGTCGTTCACGGCCAGCGAATAGGTCCACTTGTCGCCGTAGCGCTGCAGAAGCGAGGTGGTGAGCTGCGGCATGCGCAGCGACGCCTCGGTCATCGGCGAATCTTCGAGGCTGAGCACGGCGCAGCGGAGCACTTCTTGATCTCGGCCTCCATCATCTTCGCCTTGCCGATCGCCATCATCGCCCAAAGGCGAAGACTGGGCGTAAGGGGACACCGGCCTCGCCAAATTATGGGCGAAGGCGGATACGGAAGCTATTGCACGAGAGGCAGCACGCTGACTGACTTCCCTTCCAACCGCTGCTTGAGTTCGACGATTTCAAGATTCAGGCAGTCGAGTCGCTGCTCAACCGTCCCCCTGCTGCAATCGGCATTTCCTCGGATGGGCTCAATAACGTCGACCGGGCCGACACGCGGCAGCGAAAAGGCCGGGTCTCGGTCAGCAGCTCTCGCTGGCTGCAGGGCAAGAAGCACAAATCCAACCGTCAGCGTAAGCACAAATTTGTTCACGGGCTTCCTCCCATTAGGGCCTCGGGGCATCGGCCTGCTCGACGCGAAGGGCGACCGGATCGTCAAGCATGTCGAACGCTCGTTCACTGACAAGTCGCCAAAAGCCGTCTGACTTGGCCTCGCAGTCGTCCAGCGCCATGTGGTCAGTTTTCCTTGGCCGTCGTCATCGTACGACGAACAGAAGGGCTCAATCGTGGCGACGGCGCGACCGGAGGCAGGTTAACGGGCCCCACGCGTCCCGCCTGCGCCGCGACCCTTGCTTGACGCTGCGCGCCCGTCGCGAGCGGCGATGACCGCCGCCAGCCTTCGGCGGCTTTCAGGAGGTCGAAGCGCCGAGCGACCTTTGTTCGCGGGCGATGCGGTCCATAAGCGCGTCCCGGTCGCTTGTTTTGGATCCCTCCGATTTGAGCCGGGCCTTGAACGATGCGATCGGCTCCGCCAAGACCTTCTCGAGATCTTTGACGCAGTCGAAATCGCCGACAACCTGTTTGACTTTTGTGTTGTCGAACAGCGCCGTCCACGTCTTGTCGCCCATGAGCGGGCCTTCCCAGTCGCGGTGGTATCGGATGAGCGTGTCGGTGGGGACATGAACGATGTCGGCCTTGACCCCCAAACCGGCCGCAATCGAGTTGGTGATGTCATTCCAGGTGTAGGCGTTGTCGGAGGTGATGTGGAAGGTCTCGCCGAGCGCGGCGCCGGCGCCGAACAGGCGGACGAACGGGACAGCGAAATCGGCGCAGCGGGTGAGCGTCCACGGCGTTGCGCCGTCGCCGGCGACAATCACCGGCTTGGCGGCGAGCAGGCGATGGGCGAGCGCGTCGCCCTCGTTGAAGACGGTGGGCAGCATGGTTCGAACCGTGTGGCTCGGCCGAACGATTGTCCACGTGAGGCCGCGCGCCGCCTTCAGCGCCGCCTCGCAGGCGATTTTGTTTTGACTGTAGCGCCAGTATGGATTCACGGCCGGCGTCTTTTCGGTGATCACATAGTGGCGGGGCGGCTTCTGGTAGACCGAGGCCGATGAGATGAAGATGTATTGCGCGGCGCCGCCCGAAAACAATTCGACGTCCCTGGTTATCTGCTCCGGCGTGAAGGCGATGAACTGACAGACGACATCGAAACCGCCGCTGCCGAGCTCGCGATAACGCGCGTCTCCGATGTCGCCGGCGATTGCCGCGACCCCCTCGGGCAGGGTGGCGCTTGTCGCGCCCCGGTTGAAAACGGTGACGCGGCAGCCCGCCTTGGCGGCCTGCGCCACACAGGAAAGCGAAATGTTTCCGGTCCCGCCGACGAAGAGAACTTTCAGGCTCATCAATGCGACTCCCTGGCGGCCGACGGCTCGACTGCGGCGATGGGGTTCTGCGGCAGTCCCGGCTTGCCAGCAACCCCCAAGCGTCGCACATTCGCTTGACCGGGCGGGGAACCGGGAAGTCAAGCTCAGCTCGTCTCGCTGTCTCACATATTCCGGGCGACCGTTCGCGTTCTTTATGAGGCTTGCGAAACGGCTGGGGCGCGCGCTGCTTTCGGGTTTACGCGGGGACCGGCCCGCCGCGTCTCCTCGCCCCTTGTGGGGGAGGACCAAGGAGGGGGTCGCGCCGTCCTGCGAGACAAGCGAACGGCGCCCATTCGATAGTCTCCCCGGTCAGGGCGACCCCCACCCCGGCCCGCCCCCACAAGAGGGGCGGGTGCGCCAACGCCATCGATTCTACCGAAATGCAGCAGGCTCTAGTGTGCCGATTCCGAAGTATTGTGCATTTGACCCCAACCTCCTCGTCGTG
>JBAUXQ010000332.1:0-2509 GCA_049584355.1 Roseiarcus sp.
TCGGCCGGCCGGCGAAGGCTCATTCTCACTCACAGCGTTCCGGCGCTTGCGCCCGACCCCGGCAACCCCAGGGCGCGGCTCTGGAATCCGGCCGGCGCATCGTTCGAGCAGGCCTGCGCCGCGCTCGGCTTGAGCTCGGGCACGGTCGCGGTCATCGGCGGGCCCCTAGTCTATACGCTCTTTCTCAAGCAGGGGTACGACTGCTTCCACTTGAGCCGGGCGGTGAAGGTCTGGATTCCCGACGGCCTGCCGGTCTTCATTCGCGAGGCGCATGGCGGCGAGCCGGAGGCGGCGCTCGCCGCCGCCGGCCTCAAGCCCGGCCATACCATGTGGCTCGACGACGAGGTCACCGTGACCGACTGGGAGCCGGCGGGATAGCGCCCCCTCTATTCCAATGGGAGAGGGCAGGGGGTGAGGGGTTCGCGCGCCCATCCCTTTGACGTTACCCCTCAGGGCTAACGTCCAAACCGCTCCGCGCGAAATGGCGCCGGATCAACCAGCGGCGCTTCGCCGCTCATCAGTTGCGCCAGCAGGCTCCCGCTGACCGGGCCGAGCGTCAGGCCGAGATGGTGGTGGCCGAAGTCGAGCCACAGGCCGGGTTTGCCCGGGAACGGCCCGATCACCGGGCGCATGTCCGGCAGGCAGGGGCGCCGTCCGAGCCAGGGCTTGGGCTCCTTGCGGGCCCCGATCGGAAAAAGCTCCCTGGCGAAGGGCTCGACCCGGTCGAGCTGGGCGGACGATGGCGGATCGTCGCGGCGGGCGAATTCCGCGCCTGTCGTCAGCCGCAGCCCGCGGGTCATCGGCGTCACGAGATAGCCCCGTTCGAGATCGAGCACCGGACGGGTGAGGCCGGCATTCCCTTTCGCCTCGTAATGCATGTGATAGCCGCGCTTGACGAAAAACGGCAGGCGAAGGCCGAAACGGCGCGCAAGCTCGTTGGACCAGGGCCCGAGCGCGATGACGACGTCGCTCGCGGCGAGCCGGCCGGAATCGGTCGTGACCATCCATCCCGCCCCCGCGGGCTCGAGGCTCAGCGCGTCTCCGGTCTCGAAGCGGCCGCCGCGGTTCACGAACAGCGCCGCGTAGCTCTGCGCCAGCGCCTCGGGATCGGGCGTCGACAACGGGTCGGCATAATGCGCCCCGCCGATCGCCTTTTCGCTCAAGTTGGGCTCGAGCGCGATCAGCGCGGCGCGGTCGAGAAATTTTGGCGCGATGCCGTAAGGCTTGAGCTCCTCGGCCTCCCTATTGGCCATGTCCTCGCCGCGGGCGCTGCGAAACGCCTTGATCCAGCCGCCGCGACGCAGGAGAGCGTCGGACCCGGCGTCATGCGCGAGCTTGAGGTGCTCGGCGCTTGCGGCGGCGAGAAACGGGGCCATCGCGCGCGCGGTCGCGTTCTTTCCCGAAGGCGTCGACGCCGCGAAGTAACGAAAGATCGCCGGCGCGATCGCGGGCAGCGCGCCATAGCGGATATAGGCGCGTGGATCGAGATTGAGCGCCCCGCGCGCGATCTCTCTCGGCGCGCGCGGAAACACGTAAGGCATTACTGCTTCGGTCTGGACGATCCCGGCGTTGCCGAAGCTTGTCTCCCCCGCCGCCTTGCCATGGCGGTCGACGAGCGCGACCCGCCGGCCGCGCGCCTGGAGCGCGAGCGCGGCCGACACACCGACAAATCCGGCGCCGAGCACAATGGCGTCGACGGTCTCAGCGGGCATGGGTAAACCTTTGAAGCCCCGGTCGTTGACCGCGGCAGATACGCTCAGCGAGCGCTTGCGCATGCCCGCCTCGATTCTCGACCGCCGTTCCTATAGATACGGGCCCGGACGGACAACAGATAGAAGACTCAAGCATGATCCGATTTGGTGGAACTCGGGCCGTCATTGCGAGCCACAGGGCGTCGAGAGACGCCCGTCCTTCCAGACGGGCTACGGCGAAGCAATCCAGGGGAACGTCGGACGCCCTACGACTCCTGGATCGCCACGTCGCTTCGCTCCTCGCGATGACGATCCCTCGGCAACGCAGCCTGCTTCAAAACCGATGATCCCTCGCTACTCCCGCCCCGAGATGACCGCGGTCTGGTCCCCCGAGACGCGCTTTCGCATCTGGTTCGAGATCGAGGCCTACGCCTGCGAGGCGTTGGCCGAGATCGGGGTCATCCCGAAAGGAGCCGCCAAGGCGATTTGGGAGAAAGGTTCAAAGGCCAAGTTCGACGTCGCGCGGATCGATGAGATCGAAAAGACAACCAGGCACGACGTCATCGCCTTCCTCACCCACCTCGCCGAATTCGTCGGGCCGGACGCCCGGTTCGTGCATCAGGGGATGACCAGCTCCGACGTGCTCGACACCTGCCTCGCCGTCCAGCTCAGGCGCGCGAGCGACATTCTCATCGCCGACGTCGACGCGCTGCTCGCCGCCCTCAAGCGCCGCGCCTTCGAGCATAAGCTGACCCCGACCATCGGCCGCTCGCATGGCGTCCACGCCGAGCCGACCACCTTCGGCCTCAAGCTCGCTT
>JBAUXQ010000333.1:0-2131 GCA_049584355.1 Roseiarcus sp.
AGCGGCGGGCTGCTTCCCGATAGGGCGCCGGATCCGGCTTGCCGGCGGACACATCGTCGAGAGTGATCGAGAACGCCATTGACCGGCGGACGCCAAGCGCGTCGAGATTGGCGTCAACGATCGAGCGGCCTGAATTCGACACGCACGCCTGGGGAACGCCTTTCGCCGCCAGCGCGCGGACCGCTTCCACCGCGCCGGGGATGGCTGAGAGCGACGGCGCGTGGGCGACATAGAAGCGCTCGATCGCCGCGATCCACGTCTTCCGGTCGACTGTCTTCGGATACCGCGGCTCGAGCGCAGCCCAGACGTCGCGCATGTGGATGCCGCGGAAAGCCTCGTCGGGAAGATCGGAGAGATCGACGCCGAACTCGGCGCCGGTCTCGATCAACGAGCGCTGGTGCAGGCCCTCGCTGTCGATCAGCGTGCCGTCGAGATCCCAGGCGACCGCGCGAAAGACGCTCATGACGCCCCGCGACCCGCGAGGCTGCGATAGATCTCACGGTAGCGGCGATACCCGCGACGATAGGTCTCCGCGGTCTCGGGCCGGGGCTCGATCCGGTCGGCGGGACGAACGAAGGCGGAAATGGCCGACCAGTCGGAGACGAGACCCGAGCCGATCGCCGCCGTCCAGGCAGCGCCGACGCAGGAGCCGGGATGGCCGGCAAGCCTTTGAACCGGCTGTTGCAAAACATCAGCGACGATCTGCATCCAGACCCGGCTTGTCGATCCGCCGTCGGAAACGATGAAGCGCTCGGTTCGGTAGCCGATCTCGTTCATCACCTCGACATGATGCGCGATCGCGTAGGCGTAGGCCTCGAGCAGCGCCCTCCACAGATGGCCGATGTCGTGCGAGAGCGTGAGCCCATCGAATGTCGCGCGCGCGCCGGCGTCGTGGATCGGCGTTTTTTCGCCGAGAAAATAGGGCGTGATGATAAGCCCGTCGCTGCCGGCGGGTCGCGCATCGGCGAGCCGGTCGAGCCACTGATGGACCGTGAGGCCAGCCTTCTTGGCGGCCTCGGCTTCGCCGGATGCGAACTGGCGCGCGAACCAATTCAGCGCCGAGCCTCCAGTCGACATGCAGCCATTGGGGACGAAGAGCCCGGGCTTGAGATGGTAGTCGAGGAAGAGCCGCGGGTCGGGCCTTGCGTGGTCGGTCGCGGTCAGGATGTCGACCGAGCCGCCGAATTTGAGCAGCACGTCGCCGGCGCCGACAACGCCCGCGCCGAGCGCCGAGGCGATATGGTCCGCCGCGCCGCCGATGACCGGCGTTCCGGGCTCAAGCCCGCTTTCCGCCGCGCCCCGATCCGAGACGACGCCGAGAATCTCGTGCGAGGCGATCTTGCGCGGCAGGGCGGCGCGCGGAATATGGGCGAGCGCGACCAGCGCGTCGTCGATCTCGTGGGTCCTGAGGTCGACGAACCCTGCTTCGAGCGCCCAGTTCTGCTCGACCGCGCGCTCGGCCGTGAGGCGCCAGTTGACGTAGTCGTACGAGCCGAACACCGTGCTGATGCGAGCAAACACCTCGGGTTCATGGCGCTCGATCCATCTGAGCTTGGCGGCGACGAGTTGCTGATTGATTCCGTTGCCGGCCTTGGCGAGGAAGGCCTTCTCGTCGACCTCGGCCCGAAGCTCGTCGACTTCGACGCCGCAGCGCGCGTCGCTCTGCTGAATGCTCGGACGCAGCAAGCGCCCCGCGCCGTCGAGCAGCACCATCGCCGGCAGCATGCCGGTCACGCCGACAACGGCGACATCCGCCGGGGAAGCGCCGCTCGAACGCATGAGTTCGCGCACGATCTCGCCGACGTTTGCCCACCATTGCTCCGGGTCTTCCTCCGCCCAGCCGACATGGTCCGAGCGCAAGGCGACCGGCCGCGAGGCGAGGGCGAGCGTCTGATCGGGCGGGCGGATGAGGACCCCGATCGTCGAGGTGGTGCCGATGTCGAGGCCAAGAACGCAGCGCATGCCTTGTCATACCCGCAGGAGCGGGGCGGCTGCCCGTGATTTCCGCATTCGGGGGAATGACAGAGCGCTTCTGGACGCGATCACCGAAGCTTCGCCACGACGTCCATGAAGCGCTTCACCCGTTTCGCCTCAACCGGATTCCAGGTCTGGCCATTGACCTTGAAATGGG
>JBAUXQ010000334.1:0-4846 GCA_049584355.1 Roseiarcus sp.
AGCCCATCGAGCGCGGCGCCGGGCTGAACGACCAGAAGCGCGACGCCGACGACGCCGCCCAAGGCCGCACCGACGGCGCCCCAGCGCAGCGGCGCGCCGAGCAACGTCCAGGAAAGCGCGACGACGAAAACCGGCTGGAGCGCGTTGACCGTGGCCGCCACGCCGCCCGGCAATCGATAGGCGGAAATGAACAAGAGCCACCAGAAGAGCGAGAAGTTCAGCCCGCCGAGAATGAGGACCCGGAAGAGCCACACGCCCTTCGGCAGCTCGCGCACGAAGGCGAGAAGCAGAAGCCCCGCCGGGAGAGCGCGGATCAGCGAGGTGGTGAGCGGATAGCCTTGCGGGAGCCACCGCGTGGTCACGAGATAGACCGTTCCCCAAATGACTGCTGCGAGCCCGGTGAGCAGGAGATCGGCGAGGCGCGTCATGGCGTCGCTCGCGCCGGCGGCGTGAGCAACGGTTCGTCGCGGCTGCGCCTTGCTCACATATGGTTCTCGAGTTGGGTCTTGGCGTCGAGCGGCTTCGGCGGCGGGGCGGTGACTACGGGGGCGGGGGGCGGCGGCGCGGCGCAGGCGCCGAGTCCGGCGAGCGCGGCGCAGGCGGCAAGGATGCGAAGGCGCTTGGACATTGGCGAAGTCTCCTTGGTTTCACCGGCGCGCGGGCCGCGTCGCCAATAGCGGCCGATAGAGTCGCTGAAAAACGCGATTCGATCCACCCTTATTCCGCCCGGCGCAATTTTGCTCAGCGCCTCCCTGTCGGTCGCCCAACCGGCATCGACCACTTCGCGACGGCCCGCCCGCGAGATTGCCTGGAGCGCGGATCGCGACGGAGTTCTTGATTCAGGCGCGAGACGACCGCGGGCGACGCCGATATCCTGCGAAGCCAAGCCCGGCAAAGCCGAGCAGCATCATCGTCCAGGTCGCGGGCTCGGGGACGACCGACGGAGCCGCAGGGCTATAAAGCACCCAATCCGGCTCTCCGTCGAGGACGTTTTGCAGTCGCAGCAACGCCTCGGTGAAATAGTAGTCGCCGTAGATTAGCGCGGTATTCGTCCCTTCCGCGGTCCCCGTGTAGCCATCAGTCAGCACCGCCTCGCCGGACGGCGAGGTGTCGAGGTAGCTGCCGAGCGCCCCGAGGATGTCCTCGGCGTCGGTGAGGTACATGGCGCCCAAGGTCCCCCCCGCAACGGTGCTCAGCATGACGAGCCCGTCGGCCGCGATGGCCGCAGCGGAAGTGTCCACAGGTTGCGTCCCGGGCGCGTCGAAATCCCAAGGAGGGATCCAGCTATCGTCGTCGACCAACTCGCCGACGAAATAATTCGCGATCTCTTCCGCCGTGCTCAGGAATGTCGAGTTATCCGACGTCTGATATTCCTGCACGAATCCATACAAGGCCCAGGCCTCCCCTCGCGCCCAGGTCGAGGTGTTGGAATATCCGGCGAACGTCGTCACGCCCAGCAGCGCCCCGGTCGTCGGGTTGAAGTCGGCGACCTCGCCCGTGCTGCCGTCGGAGCGCACGAGGTTGGTGGTCACCGTCTGGGCGTGCGTCGCCGCGATTCCCGCCCAAGCGGGGTTGCCGCCATTGCTGGCTCCCCACTGCAAGGGCCCAAGGGTCATCATGCTGTCGATGATCACGGGAAACGAAGGGGGACCGAAACCGCAGCACCAGGAGCGAACCGCCCCGACCGTCGGATTGTAGAGCGACGCCAAGGACGCGCCCGTGGCCAGGAGCGCCGCGCTGTAGGTCGGGTTTCCCGTCAGCCGGTATCCGTTGCCGACGCTGGTCCCGATGATGAAGCCGATATCGGTGGGATCCACCCGGGAGGGGGAGCCGGGCGAGGTCTGCGAGAGCAGCGGGGCGGTCCATGTCTGCGCCGCGGTGAGCCACTGTGTCGACCCTGTCGCCTGATACAGCAGCCAAAGCTCGCCTGGAAAAAAACCGGTCGTCCATCCCGAGCCGTTGCTGGAAGGAACGGTCTTGGTCCACGTTCCGCTGTCGCCTCCCGAGACCGGGTATCCGGACGCAGGGGAACCGAGCGAAGTCAGGGTTTTCGTCACCTGCTGCTCTATGAAAGTCAAATCCGACGCGATGCCTTGCAAGGTATCCAGCGCCCCAGCGCGAGCCTCGCTCGTCAAACATGTGACCGACACCAAAGCCAGCAAAGCCAGACGTTGCATCGCGTCCCCCATCCGCGTCGAAATACATTGTAGAACGCCACTGTTGTTAGCACATTATCGCGGCGCGTCGCTATAACCAGACGATCCAGGCAATTAGCTACTGTAATAACAGACGCGAACCGAATTTATACCAGTAACAAATCTGCGCCCAAACGGCAGGAATCTACCGTGGGCGCAGAAGCGCTTGGGCGCCTCGATTGAAGCGAGGGGACTTGGACTGCGGGAACTGAAGAACCAGACCCGTCCACATATGACGATTCCAAGTCGGAGCAACTTCTCTAGCAGCAGCGCATGCCCCTGGTTCCCGCGTCGCCGTAGCGTGCGGCCTGCGGTCTCGGCTTCTTCAACGACCAAAGTCCATGTAAGGCCAGGGAGCTGCCCCAGCGAGCGGGCGCGACATGGGTGGATCGGGTCGATGCGTGTTCTTTACGTTTACTGCCACCCGTTGCCGGAAAGCTTTCATGCCGCCATCCGTCAGGAGGCGCTCGCGGGGCTGAAGGCCGCGGGCCACGAGGTCGACCTGCTCGATCTTTACGCCGAAGCTTTCGATCCTGTGCTCACGGAAGAGGCGCGGCGGCGCTATCATGATGTTCCCGAGAACCGCGCCGGGCTCGAGACCTATATCGATCGCCTGACTTCGGCCGAGGCGATGGTGATGCAGTTTCCGACCTGGTGCTTCGGCATGCCGGCGATGCTCAAGGGATTCTGCGACCGGCTCATGATGCCCGGCGTCGCCTTCGACCTCTCCGACCCGGCGCATGTGAAGCCCTCGCTCGTGAACCTGCGCCGAATCGTCGGCGTCGTAACCTACGGCCGGCCGTGGTACATGGCGAAATGGATGGGCGACCCGCCGCGAAAGACGGTGATGCGCTACCTGCGCTGGTTCACCGGCGGCAGAGCAAGAGCCGAGTATCACGCGCTTTACCACATGAACGTCGCCACGGACGCTCAACGCAAGGCCTTCATCGCCAGGGTCGGCGCGGCGATGCGCAAGATGTAGCCGGCGCCGGCGCCGCCTCGCTGGCCTACGCCGCGAGTTCGCGCAGGCGCGCCAGAATCTCGCGACAGGCGGCGAGGCGGTGCGGCGAGCCTCGAGGCGCTCACGCGGCGCCAGCGACCCGCATTGCGCGCAAGTCGGGGCGGGGTTGCTCGGCCGATAGCGCGAGCGAAGTTTGCAGCGCCGCCACATCCACGCCGCTCCGCGGCTCCCAGCCGCACGGACACGGGCTGTCGCCGCGATGCGCGGCGGCGACCTCATGATAGAGCGAGCCGACCGCCATCGCCGCAAGCGTCAACGTGGCCATCGGCGGGAGGTGGGTGGATTGCATGACGCCGCAAAAGGCGATCCGGACCGTCCTCTTCAGTTGCTCGAGCGCCGCGATCGCCTCGTCTTCGGTCGGAGCGGCTAACTGCATGGGCATCCTCTCAACCTCCGGACCAGACTCTGTTCGAACGAGAGCTAGAGAGTCGCCGTAGCGGTAGCAAGTTCCTGAGAGCATTTCGGAATTAGAACAATTTCAAACTATGCGGAGCATTCGTCCGCTGCGCGCGACAGGTCGTTGGTGCTAGATTGGCTCATCACGGGACGGAAGCGGAGCGCATTTGATGTTGTTCACGGCCGAGCACGAAGAGCCGCGTCGAACTTTACAGAAATTCATCGCCGCCGAGATCAATCCCCATGTCGACGAATGGGAGGCGGCGGGCGAGTTTCCGGCCCATGAGGTGTTCAGGAAGCTCGGGCGTCTCGGCTTTCTCGGCTTGAACAAGCCACTCGAATTCGGCGGCGCCGGGCTCGACTATTCTTACGCCCTGATGATGGCGGAGGAAATGGGCGCCGTCCGCAGCGGATCCGTTCCGGCAGCGATCGGGGTGCAGACCGACATGGCGACGCCGGCGCTCGCCCGCTATGGTTCGGACGCTTTGCGGCGCGAGTTCCTTCAGCCGGCGATATCGGGCGAGGCGGTCGCCTGCGTCGGCGTCTCGGAGCCGGGCGCTGGCTCCGACGTCGCCGAGATCAGAACAAACGCGCGCTCCGACGGCGACGATTACGTCATCGATGGCGGCAAGATGTGGATCACCAACGGCGCCCAGGCCGATTGGATGTGCCTCATCGCCAATACCGGCGACGGCCCCAAGCATCGCAACAAGTCGCTGATTTGTGTGCCGATGAAGACCAAGGGGGTCACGGTCGCGCGGAAGCTCGACAAGCTCGGCTTACGCGCCTCCGACACCGCGCAGATCTTCTTCGAAGGCGTGCGGGTGCCGAAGCGCAATCGCATCGGCGAGGAGGGCAAGGGCTTCATCTATCAGATGACGCAATTCCAGGAGGAGCGCCTGTGGGTCGCGGCGGCGTGCCTGAAAGCGCATGAGCGCACGATCGCCGAGACCATCGCCTATGCGCGTGAGCGCAAGGCGTTCGGCCGCAGCATCCTCGACAATCAGACGGTGCACTTCAAGCTGGCCGAACTGCAGACGGAGATCGAACTCCTTCGCTCGCTCATCTATCGCGCCGCCGAGGCGATGATCGCCGGCGCGGACATGACGCAGCTGGCGACGATGGCGAAGCTCAAGGCCGGCAAATTGGGGCGCGAACTGCCGAGCGCCTGCCTGCAATATTGGGGCGGCATGGGCTTCATGAACGAGACGCCGGTGAGCCGCGCCTTCCGCGA
>JBAUXQ010000335.1:0-5440 GCA_049584355.1 Roseiarcus sp.
CTCGAATATTCGCTGACCGCGCACAACTTCAATCCGGTGATCGCGCTCGCCGCCGACGTGGTCATCGCCGAGCCGCAGACGATCGTCCCGGTCGGCGTCATCTCGCCCGATTCGGTCAAGACCCCAGGCATTCTGGTGACCCACCTGTTGGAAAGGGCCTTCTGATGGACGCCAAGGAGATCATTGCCCGCCGGGTCGCCCAGGAGGTGAAGCCGAACACGCTGGTCAACCTCGGGGAAATCGGAAATCGGTGCGGAAATCGGGGAAATCGCGGGAAATCGGTGACACATGCATATTTCCCTATAATTGGGAAACCGGTGACACATGCATATTTCCTATAATTTTCGACCCGCTTTGGCGCCCGCGACGACGCGCTCCCCGCCGGGCTTGCGCCCTCGCCGTCCCGGCCGTGGATCGCGCCCGGTCAGCACCGCGAGCCGTTCAAGGAACGCCTCGGCGCCGAGCGGGCGGCCCATTGTCTCGGCGGCGCGCAACGCGGCGATCCGCGCCGAATCGGGCGCTTCGGCGATGAGGTCGGCGAACTGTCCGCCGCAGCGCTCAATGAGCGGCGCGGTCTCGACCAGGCCGTCGTCCCGCCCGGCGAGATGAGCGCCGACGCTCGACCAGCGCCAATCGTCGGGCCTCGCCGCGAGCCCCGCCCGCACCGGATTGAGGGCGACGTAACGCGCCGCCGCCATCAGATGGTCCTCATCCATGACGACCGAGGAAAAGCGCGCCTGGAAGAGATGGCCCGTCACTCGCATCCGCGCGTTGACGAAGGCCGAGTAGCGCCGGTGCGCCTTGCCGAGCGCCCGCCCGAGGCCCTCGCCCGTCCGCGGCGTCAGGATCAAATGAACATGGTTCGGCATCAAGCAATAGGCCCACACTGCGACCCCCTCGCGTCGACAGGCCTCACTCAAAAGATCGCGGTAGAGCGCGTAGTCGTCCTCGCCGAAGAACACTTTCTCGCGCCGATTGCCGCGCTGGGTCACATGATGCGGCAAATCGGGAACGACGAACCGGCCGATGCGAGACATGGGGACTCCTGAAGGAGGTCAAGGCCAGCATTAAGGATTGCCGGATCACGGGGAAATGTGCAACTGTCACCGTATTCCCCGGATTCCCCATTGCATGTCGCTCCCAGCGCCGGCAACACCGATGTCGGATGGGCGGCCGCTAAGGCGGCCTTTCTCTTTCATAAGCAAGCAACGATCGACGATGATCGCGGCCTCGATCACAGCGGAAGCCTACCGGGCCATCACGGCCACGCAGCCGGACGGCGCCGATTCTTTGCCCCGCAGCCCGACGACGGGGCGCTATCGGGACGTTTCTCGTTCGCGATTATGTCGCTGGCGCTATCCAAGAGACTTCGGCCTGGGTTATGATACTGCTCGGCTCGCTTCGCCAGATATCGCCGGACCAGGCAGTTGGCCTGAACGAGGCTCGAAACCTCGCGCGGGCGAGGACTGCGGACCGAATATTTGTCTTGTCCTGTTACAGGCGCGGTTTCTGATGGACGCCAAGGAGATCATTGCCCGCCGGGTCGCCCAGGAGGTGAAGCCGAACACGCTCGTCAACCTCGGCATCGGGCTGCCGAGCCTGGTCGCCCATTACCTGCCGAAGGACGTCCATGTGTTCTTCCAGGCCGAAAACGGCGTCATCGGCCTCGGTCCCCGCCCGCCCGAGGGCATGGAGGATCCGGACCTCACCGACGCCGGCGGCGGCTTCGTCACCGCGATGCCGGGCGCGGCCTCGATCGACAGCGCGATGAGCTTCGGCCTCATCCGCGGCGGGCACCTGCACATGACTGTCCTCGGCGGCCTCGAAGTCGACGAGCGCGGCTATCTCGCCAACTGGATGGTGCCCGGCAAGATGGTTCCCGGCATGGGCGGGGCGATGGATCTCGTCTCGGGCGCGAGGAAAGTCGTCGTGGCGATGGTGCATACGGCGAAGGGCGGCCACAAGATCGTCCCGCGCTGCACCCTGCCGCTCACCGCGACCCGCCGCGTGAGCCTCATCGTCACCGAAATGGCGGTCATCGAGCCGACTGAAGCCGGGCTGGTGCTGCGCGAGCGCGGGCCGGGCGTGTCCCTGCGCGAGATTGAGGACGCCACCGGCGCGCGCCTGATTGTCGACCCGAAGACTCCGGAGATGCGGCTCCATTAGAGGCAGGCGCCGAGCGAGCGCCGCCGCCCGCCATACGGAAGACGCGGCTGAACTGCCGCGGACTGAGCCGCGCGGCGCCGGCGAGCTGCCCCACCGGAAGGTCCTCGCGCAGGCGCCCCCAAAATAATACACTTCTTTCTTCCCATTTTCCGTATTCCGTGTCATACTCCGGCTTGTCAGAACCAGCGCCCCGGGTCGCGGGGGAAAGGGAAAACGGACAGCGATACGGAAACGACTCCCGGTCGGCTCCGCCGAAGCTCGACCCCCGCGCCAGGCAGAGCGGCGGCTGCGACTCCCGCGATCGCGATTGAGGAGAAGTGCCCCGAGTTCAGGCCAAGTCTTTGAAAACTATGAGTTTCAAATTTGGATTTTGTTGCGGCTGATTTGGAAATCGTTGCGCCTGATTTGGAAATCGTTGCGGCTGGCTTGGATTTGGATGCGGCCAATTTGGAAATGCGATCGCCGCGGAGCGTCCGGCCAAGAATCCGCTTGCCGAACAAGGCGTGAACAACTAGGGTTTGTTCGTGATTTGTTTACGCCGAGTCGCGATTGTCCGCCGCAACCGCATATTGACGGCGAATCGCGGCGGGCGGCCTGGAGAAAGACGATGCTGACAAAAAAGCAGAGCGAGCTGTTGCGTTTCATCCATGAGCGCCTCCAGGACGCAGGCGTGCCGCCGTCCTTCGACGAAATGAAGGAGGCGCTGGATCTGCGCTCGAAATCCGGAATTCATCGACTGATCATGGCGCTCGAGGAGCGGGGTTTCATTCGCCGGCTCCCCAATCGCGCCCGGGCGATCGAAGTCCTGCGGCTCCCCGAGTCGGCGACGGTCTCCGCCCCGAGGGCGCAGCGGTTTTCGCCGAGCGTCATCCCCGGCAATCTCGGCCGCATCCGGCCTCAGGCGCCGTCGCGCGACCCCGACGAGCAGCGCGCGGTCATGGTGCCGCTCATGGGCCGCATAGCCGCGGGCACCCCGATCTCCGCCATCCAGACGCGGCTCGAGACCTTCGCCATGCCGCCGGAATTTCTCGGCGGCGGCGAGCACTTCGCCCTCGAGGTGCGCGGCGACTCGATGATCGAGGCCGGAATATTCGAGAACGATACGGTCATCATCCGCAAGCAGGAGACCGCCGAAACCGGCGATATCGTCGTCGCGCTGATCGATGACGAGGAGGCGACGCTCAAGCGGTTGCGCAAGCGCGGCGCCTCGATCGCGCTCGAGGCCGCCAATCCGGCTTACGAAACCCGGATATTCGGCCCCGACCGGGTCCGGGTCCAGGGGAAGATGGTCAGTCTCTTGCGCCGCTACTGACTAGGGGCGCGCCCGACGGCGAAAGAAGGAGGCCGGCAGAACGCGTCATGCGGAGATCGCAGCGAGATCGCGTTCTGGCCGGCCAGCCCTGCAGGTTCCGGGAGATGCGGCGGGACCCGGCGCCTGCGGGGCGTCTCTTTGAGCACTGTCTTGAAGGACAGAAGAAACAATATCTCCGCGCGCCAGCGACGCAACAATAAAGAGAGCATTCAAATCAATCTTATGGTATTTACCTCAACAATCTCAGTTAATCCTTACGTTACGTAATCGATTCCATCCAAGGTGTTGTTATTTATACATGCTAATATCTTAAATCGGTGAACCATATATTTTAACCGAAGCGAACGCGTAAGCGATTGTGTCGCGATCGACCCCTGTTGACGCGCTCTCGACGCCCCTTGCCTGCCCCTCGCCGGTGCGTCAGCATGCGGCGCGGAGGTGATTCGTGGCCGGAGCGGACGCGTTTGGAGTCGACTTCGACCTTGTGCAGGCCGAGGGCGAACCTGCTTTCACCGTCGATCTCGACGGTTTCGAAGGCCCGCTCGACCTGTTGCTGGAGCTTGCCCGACGGCAGCGGGTCGACTTGTCGCGCATCTCGATCCTGGCGCTCGCCGAGCAGTACCTCGAGTTCGTCGAGGCGGCGCGCAAACTGCGGCTCGAGCTCGCCGCCGACTATCTGGTCATGGCTGCTTGGCTCGCCTTCCTGAAGTCTCGTCTGCTTCTTCCCGCTCCCCCGCAGCCAACCGATCAAGACGCCTCGACGCTGGCCGAGGCTCTGGCGCGGCGCCTGCGGGCGCTGGCGGCGATTCGCAAGGCGGGCGAGTTTTTGCTCGACCGACCACGCCTGGGCCGCGACTTCTTCGCCAGAGGAGATCCTGAGCCGATCGAGACGTCGCGCCGAATGTCGTACGAGGCCAGCCTCTATGACCTGCTGGCGGCTTATGCGCGGCAGGCTCAGCGGCATGCGCGGGCGCGCGTGCGCTTCAAAACGCGCGAGGTCTGGTCGCTCGCCCAAGCGCGCGAGGCCTTGAGCCGTCTGGTCGGCGGACAATCCGACTGGACGGCTTTCGACGATTTCCTGCTCCACGCCTGTGCCGATTCCGAGATGCGCCGAAGCGCGCGCGCCTCCACTTTTTCCGCCTCGCTCGAGCTGGCGCGGGAGGGCAGGCTTGAGATCCGCCAGGAGCGGGCGTTCGCGCCTCTCTGGCTGCGCCCGACAGATCCCGAGCCTGCCGAGGAGCGCGCCGCTTGACCGTCCCTCACGCCTCCCTCTATCGAGGGCCGCACCGTTCCCGCCGACCGCGGGCGGACGCGATCGCCGAGCATTCATGGCGCCCGCAGCCAGGCGTCCGCGGCCCAGATCGGTTGCTCCGATTCAAGAGAGGCGCTTCATGAGCCGCACGACCGCCACGGATAATATCGCCCAATTGTTTGGTCCGGTCGCCGCGCCCGGCGTATCGCCTGAGGACGTGCGGATCGCCGAAGCAATGGTGTTTGCTTCGGCTGAACCGCTGGAGGAAGCGACGATCGCCGCCCAGCTTTCGGAAGGCGCGGATGTCGCGGCGGTGATGGATGAACTGCGCCGGCTCTATGATGGACGCGGCGTCAATCTCATACGGGTCGCGCGGAAATGGATGTTCCGCACCGCCGGCGATCTCGCTTGGCTGCGGGCTCGCGACCGCGAGGAAAAGCGCAAGCTCTCGCGCGCCGCGCTCGAGACGCTCGCCATCGTCGCCTATCATCAACCGGTCACCCGCGCCGATATTGAAGAAATCCGCGGCGTCGCGGTGTCGAAGGGCGCGCTCGACGTTCTGATGGAGGTTGGCTGGGTGCGCATGCGAGGGCGCAGAAAGGCGCCGGGTCGGCCTATCACTTACGGCACGACGACCGAGTTTCTGGTCCAATTCGGCCTTGATGCGATCGCGGACCTGCCCGGGCTCGACGAGCTCAAAGGCGCGGGAT
>JBAUXQ010000336.1:0-3354 GCA_049584355.1 Roseiarcus sp.
CAAGGCAGTAGCCGCGCTTGACGATCGTGCGGAGCACCCGACCGTCGGAGTCGCCGATCACGCGCCGAACCTCACGCACGCATTGCGCGATGCTGTCCTCGGTGACCGTCACGTCCGGCCAAACGGCGTCGAAAAGCTCGTCGCGCGACATGATGCGCCCTGGATTGCGCGCCAACGCCAGGAGAAGGTCGAGCGATTTCGGTCGCAGCGCAACCTCGGCCCCGTCGCCGGCGCGCAACGAGCCGCGGCTCATGTCCAGCACAACATTTCCGAACCGGAGCATCTCCACGCAAGTGGTTCCGAGCTATGCCTCAGTCCTTTACATCAAAGCGCGCGGCAGAGGCATGAAAACGATCTATCACACGTTACTGACCCGTAGTATATACCCGCGAGTCCGGGGCGGCCGTCCCGAAAGAATCGACGCTGGCCAGGTAGGTCAGCCGGTTGGAACTCCCGCTCGGCGCAGACCCTCAAGAAAGAAGTGGATCATCCACTCGTGGCGGAACGGGTTGTTGCCGCGCGTCCGTGCGAGCGTACATTTCGGGTCGCGACGAAGGAGTTCGTTCGTCTGCGCCTGTGCGTCCTCTTCGCGCCCCGAGTGAGCCAAAGACGTGATGAGATAGCGGCGAGCCGAATTGTAGTCCGGCGCTCGCCCGATCGCTCGTTCTGCGGCGTCGATTGCAGCGTCGAATTGACGCGAGAAGAAATGAGCGGCCGCCCGCAGGTTCAGACAGTTAATCGCCTCGAGCGAGAGCGGATCGAGTCGTTCGCTGATATCCGCCCGGGACAAAGCAGTCGCAAATTCGCCGTTCCAAACCGATACCCAGCCGCCGCGAATATAGGCCTCGGCGCAGTTCGGATTGCCGGCGATCGCCCGATCAAGCAGCGCCAATCCCTCAACATGCATGCCGCCGAGAAGCGTCAGGACGTATCCGCAGCGAGCCATGACCAGCGGATCGGTTGAATCCGACACGAGCGCCTCCCGGGCGAGGTTGATGGCGCGATCTCTCGCCGCCTCAACATCCGGCTCCCATCCGGCAAAGACACCCAGCTCCCAAAGGCGCGCGAGCATGCTGCGAGCCTGAGCAAACGCTGGATCTCGGGCGACCGCCACTCCGAGGAGGCGCTTCGCGGAATCGTATCCCTCTTGGGTCCTGGCGTAGAACCCCGGCATAGCGCGCAGGTAAAAGTCATAGGCGGTGAGATCCGCCGTCGGCTTGCGCGTCGCTCGCTCGATCTCGGCGCGACGAAGGCGTGGCTCGAGCGCTCCCGCGACGGCGGCCGTGATCCGATCCTGCAGCTCGAATACGTCAGCCATGCCGCCATCGAACCGGTCGGCCCAAACATGAGTCCCGGTCTCGGCTTCGATGAGCTGGCCAGTGACGCGCGCCTGCCCGCCGGCATGGCGAACGCTCCCTTCAAGAACGTAGCGGACGCCGAGCCGCCGCCCAACGTCGCGGACATCCACGCTCTCCCCCTTAAAGGTGAATGCGGAGTTGCGCGCAATGACGAACAGGGAACGGAAACGCGACAAGGCCGTGGTGATTTCCTCCACGATCCCGTCGGCGAACCATTCCATGTCCGGATCGCTGGGAATGCTCTGGAACGGAAGAACAACAAGCGACGGCCGGTCGGAATCTGTCTGCACGACTGACGCTTGACCCGGCGACGTCATCGGCTCAACCGCGACATCGAGGCAATAACCGCGCTTGACGATGGTGCGGAGGATTCGACCCTCAGGGTCGCCGATTGCGCGCCGGGCCTCGCGCACGCATTGCGTGATGCTGTCCTCGGTAACCGTCACGTCCGGCCAAACGGCGTCGAAGAGTTCGTCGCGCGACATGATGCGCCCGGGATTGCGGGCCAACGCCACGAGAAGGTCCAGGGATTTCGGTCGCAGCGCTACCTCGGCTCCGTCGCCGTCGCGCAGAGAACCGCGAGCCACGTCCAACACGAGATTTCCGAACCGGAGCGTCTCCACGCAAGTCATTCCGAGCTATGCTTCTGTCCTCTAGATCAAAGCGCCGGGTCGTGGCATGAAAAATGATCTATCGTACGGGCTTGCGGCGCGCCGACTCTCGTCAGGCGGCCGGAACTCCGGCTCGGCGCAGACCCTCGAGAAAAAATTCGATCATCCACTCGTGACGAAACAGGTTCTCGCGCCGCGTCCGCTCGAGCGTGCATCTTGGGTCATAACGGAGGAGTTCAATCGTCTGGGTCCGCGCTTCCTCCTCGCGCCCCGCGTGGGCTAGTGACGCGACGAGATAACGGCGAGCGGAATTATAGTCCGGCGCTCGTCCGGTCGCCCGTACGGCGGCATCGATCGCAGCGTCGAACTGGCGCGAAAAGAAATGAGCGGCCGCCCGGAGGTCCAGACAGTTCATTGGCAGCATCGAGAGCGGAATGAGCCGCTCGCATATTTCCGCGCGGGATAGCGCCGTTGCAAAGTCGCCGTTCCAAAGCGATACCCAGGCGCCGCGCACATAGACCTCGGCGGAGTACGGGTTGGCGGCGATCGCCCGATCAATCAGCGCCAATCCCTCAAGATGAGCGCCGGCCAGAAGGGTCAGGACGTATCCGCAGCGCGCCAGGACCGATGGATCGGATGAATCCAACGCCAGCGCCTCTCGGGCGAGGTCGATGGCGCGCTCTCTCGCCGCCTCGACGTCCGGCTCCCATCCCGAGGAGACCCCCAGCTCCAATAGGCGGGCGAGCATGCTGAGCGCCTGAGCAAACCCCGGATCTCGCGCCAGCGCCTCTCCCAGGAGGCGTTTGGCGGACTCGTATCCGGTCTGAGTCCTGGCGAAGATTCCCGGCAGAGCGCGCAGGTAGAGGTCATTGGCGGTGAGATCCTCTACAGGCTTGCGCATCGCTCGCGCGACCTCGGCGCCACGAATGCGGGGCTCGAGCATGCCCGCGACGGCCGCCGCGATCCGATCCTGCAGCTCGAAGACATCGGCCATGACTCCGTTGAACCGGTCGGCCCACACATGCCTGCTCGTCTCGGCTTCAACGAGCTGGCCGGTGACGCGCACCTGATCGCCGGCCCGCTGGATACTCCCCTCAAGCACGTAACGGGCGCCGAGCCGCCTCCCGACGTCGCGGACATCGACGCTCTCCCCCTTGAAGATGAACGCGGAGCTGCGCGCGATCACGAACAGGGAACGGAAGCGCGACAACGCCGTGGTGATTTCTTCCACGATCCCGTCCGCAAACCGGTCGGCGTCCGGATCGCTGGGAATGCTCTGGAACGGGAGGATGGCAAGCGACGGCCGGTCGTTTTTGCTCTGCGCGGTCGGCTCACGATCTGGCGATCTCGTCTGCGGGACATCGAGGCAGTAGCCGCGCTTGACG
>JBAUXQ010000337.1:0-3073 GCA_049584355.1 Roseiarcus sp.
CTCCCGAAAGGTCGTTTGCGCTTCGCCCGGTCGCGGAAATCGCCTAACGCCGTGCGCTTAGACGCACGGCAGCCTCAGGATTGCGCGCAAGCCCCCGAGCGGGCTTTCGTCGAGCTCGAGCGAGCCGCCGTAGATCGAAGCGAGATCGACGACGATCGACAGGCCGAGGCCGGAGCCGGGCCGCGACTCGTCGAGCCGCTTTCCGCGCTCGACCGCGGCGGCGCGCGCGCTTTTGTCGAGACCCGGGCCGTCGTCGTCGATCTGGGCGACGAGAAAGGGGTCCTGATCCCCGCCGGCCGCGCGCGCGGCGCGGATCGCGACCCGCTCGCGCGCCCACTTGCCCGCGTTGTCGAGCAGGTTGCCGATGAGATCGGTGAGATCCTGCGCTTCGCCGCGGAACCTGAGGTTCGGCTGCAATTCGACGTCGAAGGTCAAGGCCCGGTCGTCATGGAGCTTCTCATAGGTTCGGACGAGTCCCTCGACCACCGGCTTCACTTCCGTCGCCAGGCCGAATGTCCTGGCGCGGGCGGCGGCGCGCGCGCGGTCGAGATAGAACGTCACCTGCCGGCGCATGATCTCGGCCTGCTCACGGATCTTTTCCGACAAGATGGGACTCATCGCATCGGCCTCGTTCATCAGCACGCTCAGCGGGGTCTTGAGCGCATGGGCGAGGTTGCCGACCTGAGTCCGCGCGCGCTCGACGATCTCCCGGTTGGCGTCGATGAGCTGATTGACTTCGGTCGCCAGCGGCGCGACGTCCTGCGGAAACTCGCCGGCGATGCGCTCGGCCTCGCCGCGCCTGATCGCGGCCACCCCTTCCTGCAGCACCCGGAGCGGACGCAGGCCGAACCGGACCGCGAGCGCCGTCGAGCCGATCAGCGCCAGCGCCAGGGTCAAGAACGTCGCCGCGAGCGCCCATTCGAAGCTGCCCTCCTGGCCCTGGATCGCGTCGGCGGGAGCGGCGACCTGCACCAGAAAGCGCCCCTCGTCGCCGGCGTCAATCTCCCGCTCGATCATTCTGACTTCATGCCCGCCCGGCCCGACCACATAGCCGCTGAGGACGGCGCCCGGATCGCCGACGGCGGTCAGATGCGGCAATTGGGTCGCGAACAGCGACTTCGAGGCGCGGATTTCCGGCGGATTTACGTCGGTGCGGGTGATCTGCCAGTACCAGCCCGAGAAGGCGAGCTCGAACTGCGGCGCGATGGCGGCCGGGGCGCCGGCTTTGGCCTCGTCGTTCGGAATCGCGACATTGGCGACCAGCGCCTTCAGGTAGACGCCGAGCTGGTCGTCGAAGTTGGCTTCCGTCCACCGCTTGTTGAGCGCACTCAGGCCGAGGCCGGCAAAGACCAGGATCAGCGTGCTCCAGAACGCCGCCGATAGAAAGAGGCGCGAGGCGATCGACCGCGCGCTGAGCGCCTTGAACATGAAAGCAGCTTTATGGCACTTCCCGGACCGCCCCGCGCGCTGCGCTGGTCGCGAACGCGGCGTAAGCGCGCAGCGCCGTCGTGACCTGGCGCTTGCGCTTCTTGGCGGGCTTCCAGGCGCCTGCGCCCTTGGCCTCCATCGCCGCCCGGCGCTGGCTGAGCGTCGCGTCGTCGACGAGCACATCGATCGTGCGGGCGGGGATGTCTATGGCGATCCGGTCGCCCTCCTCGATCAGCGCGATCGCGCCGCCCTCGGCCGCTTCCGGCGAGACATGGCCGATCGACAGGCCTGAGGTGCCGCCGGAGAAGCGCCCATCGGTGACGAGGGCGCAAGCCTTGCCGAGGCCGCGCGACTTGAGGTAGCTGGTCGGATAGAGCATCTCCTGCATGCCAGGACCGCCGCGCGGCCCCTCGTAGCGGATGACCACGACGTCGCCTGCGGCCACTCTTCCGCTCAGGATTCCCTGCACCGCGTCATCCTGGCTTTCGAAGATGCGCGCCGGGCCAGTGAACTTGAGATTGTCCGCATCGACCCCCGCCGTCTTCACGATCGAGCCGTCGAGGGCGATGTTGCCATAGAGGACCGCGAGGCCGCCGTCCTTGGAGAAGGCGTGCCCGGCGTCGCGGATGACGCCCTTGGCGCGATCATCGTCGAGCGAGGGATAGCGCGCCGACTGGCTGAACGCGACCTGGGTCGGAACGCCGCCGGGGCCGGCGAGGAAGAATTCGCGCGTCGCGTTGCTTTTTGCGCGCATGATGTCGTTGCGCGACAGCGCATGCTCGAGCGACTCGGCGTGCACCATCCTGACCTCGCGATTGAGAAGGCCGGCGCGATCGAGCTCGCCCAGGATGCCCATCACCCCGCCGGCGCGATGGACGTCCTCGACATGCACATCCGGCACCGACGGCGCAACCTTGCACAGCACCGGCACCCGGCGCGACAGGCGGTCGATGTCGGCCATGGTGAAATCGACTTCGCCCTCGTGGGCGGCGGCGAGCAGATGCAGCACGGTGTTGGTCGAGCCGCCCATTGCGATGTCGAGGGTCATCGCGTTCTCGAACGCCTTGAACGTGGCGATCCCGCGCGGCAACGCGCCTTCGTCGCCCTCCTCGTACCAACGCCGCGCCAGATCGACGACAAGATGCCCCGCCTCGACGAACAGCCGCCTCCGGTCGGCGTGGGTCGCCACCACCGTGCCGTTGCCGGGCAGCGACAGGCCGAGCGCTTCGGTCAGGCAGTTCATCGAGTTGGCGGTGAACATGCCCGAGCACGAGCCGCAGGTTGGGCAGGCGGAGCGCTCGATCACCGCGACGTCGGCGTCGGAGACTTTGGAATCGGCGGCAGCCACCATCGCGTCGATGAGGTCGATGCTGCGCGTCCCGGTCGAGAGCTTGACCTTGCCCGCCTCCATCGGCCCGCCGGACACGAACACGGCGGGGATGTTGAGGCGCATTGCCGCCATCAGCATGCCGGGGGTGATCTTGTCGCAGTTCGAGATGCACACCAAAGCGTCGGCGCAATGGGCGTTGGCCATGTATTCGACGCTGTCGGCGATGATCTCGCGCGAAGGCAGCGAATAGAGCATGCCGTCGTGGCCCATTGCGATCCCGTCGTCGACGGCGATGGTGTTGAACTCCTTGGCGAC
>JBAUXQ010000338.1:0-1951 GCA_049584355.1 Roseiarcus sp.
TCTTGATGATGTGCCAGCCGAACTGGGTCTTGACTGGCTCGGAAATCTCGCCCTTCTTCAGCTTGAACGCCGCCTCGGAGAATTCCGGCACCATGCGGTCCTTGGTGAACCAGCCGAGGTCGCCGCCGTCGCCGGACGGGTCCTTGGAGAGCTCGGTCGCCACTTTGGCGAAGTCCTCGCCGGCTTTGACCCGAGCGAGCGCGGCCTTCGCCTCGTCCTCGGTCGGCAGCAGGATGTGGCGGGCGTGAATCTCTTCTTGCGGCGGCTCCGCCTTGGCGGCCTCGTCATAGGCCTTCCGCTCCGCCTCCTCGGTCGTCGCCGCCTTGGCGACTGAGCCGAGCAATTGCTCCATCGCCAGCTTGTCGCGATAATAGGCGAGCTTGCGTTCGAACTCAGGCGTCCCCGTCAGCTTGTCGGCCTCGGCCTTCTTGGCCGCGAGCTTGAGGTCGATGAGATAGTCGAGCACGTATTTCTGCCGGGCCGCGCCTTCGAGTTTCTGCGGCAGGCCGGGGCCGATGTCGGTCATCGCGTCGGCGACGTCGTCCTCGGTGATCGGCGCGCCGTCGACTTTGGCCAGCACCTTCGGATCGGCCGAAGCTGGGCCGGCGAGAGCGAAAGCCGCGCCGAACCCAAGCGCGAACGCGAGAGCGAGGCGCCGCGGCCGCGCGGGAAGGACAGTGATCATGGGAACTCCTTTGGGCGGGCGGAACGCTGGCCGCCGGTGACTTCGATCTGCCTGAGGCGGCTATAGAGGGATTTGGGCGATATTGCGAGGGAAGGAGAGATCGATCAGAGTAAAAAACGCGGCCCGGCGCCTCTCTGCCTGGCTCCCGGCTTTCCCCCGCGCACGCGCCGGCGAGACGACATTGTCGCGTCGGGCGCGCCGCCGGGCGCCACTTTTCCCTTGACAAGCGGCGCTGACGCTCTACATCGCCATCATCCTGAAGCCGTTCTGGGTCCCCGCGCCATTTGCGAGCGCGTGGGATTTTTTGCGTTTTCGCGGATTCTCGACATGGGCCGGCCTCCACCGGACGTCGGGACGGGCAGTCCCGCGGCGCTCGGCCTTATCGTCGAACCGCCGCCGAAATGGAGCGTTAAGGCGAATGGCTCGTATAGCAGGCGTCAATATTCCCACCAACAAGCGCGTCATCATCGCGCTCCAGTACATCCATGGGATCGGGCCGAAGAAGGCCGAAGAGATCGTCGAGAAGGTGCATATCCCTCCCGAGCGGCGCGTCGCCCAGTTGACGGACGCCGAAGTGATGCAGATCCGCGAAACGATCGACCGCGACTACATGGTGGAAGGCGACCTTCGCCGCGAAGTCGCGATCAACATCAAGCGCCTGATGGACTTGGGCGCCTATCGGGGTCTGCGCCATCGCAAGCAGTTGCCGGTGCGCGGCCAGCGCACCCACACCAACGCCCGTACCCGCAAGGGCAAGGCGAAGCCCATCGCCGGCAAGAAGAAGTGATCGCCGTTTCGTTTTAACCCATTTCAGGAAGTGCGCGCCTTTCGCGGCGCGATCGAAGGACAACCTCATGGCAAAAGAAGCGACCCGCGTCCGCCGTCGCGAACGCAAGAACATCGTCTCCGGCGTCGCCCACGTGAACTCGACGTTCAACAACACGATGATCACGATCACCGACGCCCAGGGCAACACCATCTCGTGGTCTTCCGCCGGCACCATGGGATTTAAGGGCTCGCGCAAGTCGACCCCGTTCGCGGCCCAGATCGCGGCCGAGGACGCGGTGCGCAAAGCCTCCGAGCATGGCATGCGCACGCTCGAGGTCGAGGTCTCCGGCCCCGGTTCGGGCCGCGAATCGGCGTTGCGGGCGATTCAGGCGGCCGGCTTCAACGTCACTTCGATTCGCGACGTGACGCCGATTCCCCACAACGGCTGCCGCCCGCGCAAGCGTCGCCGCGTCTGACCTGCGTTAGCGCGCCCATCGC
>JBAUXQ010000339.1:0-5247 GCA_049584355.1 Roseiarcus sp.
CGAACTCCGGCTGCGCTTCCGTCATCGCGACCACCTTCGGATCGAAGGAGACGCCGGCAAAGGCGGCGTCGAAGGTCGGACGCGAAACTCCGCGCTGCTCGGCGAGCGGCCATAGCGAGGCGATGTAGTCGCGGAAGGGATCGCGATGGGAATGGACGGGTCGCCTGCCGACGGCGGCGTCCGAAGGCAATGCGAGGCTCGTCAATCCGAGCGCGACAATGCAAATGTGTAGAAGGGTGAATACGTGCGGAGCCTGCGTGCGCGCCTTTTCCGGTCGGGTCGGAATCGCCAGCGTCAACTCTTGATCTCATCGGGGCGGGGCATGGAGACAATATTGTAGCCGGCGTCGACGAAATGCACCTCGCCCGTCACACCGTCCGAAAGGGACGAGAGCAGGTAGAGCGCGGCGCCGCCGACATTCTCGATCGTCACCGTGCGCCGAAGCGGGGAGTGGGCGCGCTGAAAATTGAACATGAAGCGCGCGTCGGCGATCCCGGCGCCGGCCAAAGTGCGGATTGGGCCGGCGGAAATTGCGTTGACACGAATGTTTTCGGGACCGAAGTCCGCGGCCAGGTAGCGCACGCTCGCCTCCAACGCGGCCTTTGCGACCCCCATCACATTATAATTCGGCACAACCCGCGTCGCGCCGCCGAAGGTCAGCGTCAGCATCGCGCCTCCGGAGGGCATCATACTGGCGGCGCGTTTGGCGATCTCGGTGAAAGAGAACGCCGATATGACCATCGTCCGGATGAAATTCTCGCGGCTCGTATCCGCATAGCGGCCTTTGAGCTCGTTGCGATCGGAAAACCCGATGCAATGGACCAGAAAATCGAGGCTGCCCCACGCTGCCCCTAGCGCCGAAAAGACCACGTCGACCGACGCGAGGTCCTCGACGTCGCAGGGAAGGACGTGCGCGGCGCCGATTGCCTTGGCAAGCGGGGCGACCCGTTTGCCAAGCGCATCGCTCTGGAAGGTAAAGGCCAGTTCGGCCCCTTCCCCCGCCAACGCCTTGGCTATGCCCCACGCGATCGAATGGTCGTTGGCGACGCCCATCACGAGGCCGCGTTTGCCGCTCATCAAGCCGGACCTCATGGCGTACTCATCGTTCGAATGTGCAGGATCGATTGGGGAGGGCTGCGACCGGTTGGTCCGCGCTCGTCACGCGGCGCGGCGAAGTCACGGATTCAAGCGTCCACGTGCTTGAACACGAGCGTGGCGTTGGTGCCGCCGAAGCCAAAGGAATTCGAGAGCGCCGCCTTCAATTTGACGTTGTCGCGGCGCGCACGCACGATCGGCATGTCCGAGAAGGCGGGGTCAAGCTCGTCGATATGCGCGCTTTCGCAGATGAAGCCGTTCTGCATCATCAGCAACGAATAAATCGCCTCGTGCGCGCCGGTTGCGCCCTGGGAATGGCCGGTCAGCGATTTGGTCGCCGATATCGGCGGGCAGGCTTCGCCCGAGCCAAAGACCTGGCGTATCGCCTCGATTTCCTTGAGGTCGCCGACCGGGGTCGAAGTCGCATGCGGATTGATGTAATCGATCGGGACCTGGACTCGCTTCAGAGCTTGGCGCATGCACCGCGCCGCGCCCTCGCCGGAGGGCGCGACCATGTCGTGCCCATCGGAGGTGGCGCCGTAGCCCACGATCTCGCCGTATATCCTGGCGCCTCGGGCTTTTGCCCGTTCGTGCTCTTCGAGGACCAGCACGCCTGCCCCGGCCGAAATGACAAATCCGTCCCGGTTCCTGTCGTAGGCGCGCGACGCGCGCGACGGCGTGTCGTTGTAGGCTGAGGATAAGGCGCCCATCGCGTCAAAAAGCACCGACAACGTCCAGTCAAGTTCCTCGCAGCCGCCCGCGAACATCACGTCCTGCTTGTCGTTGAGGATGTGCTCGTAGGCTGCGCCAATACAGTGATTTGAGGTGGCGCAGGCGGACGAGATCGAATAGCTGACGCCCTTGATCTTGAACCAGGTCGACAGCGTCGCCGAAGCGGTCGAGGACATGGACTTAGGCACCGCGAACGGTCCGACGCGTTTGGGGCCCTTGGCGCGGGCGATGTCGGCGGCCTCGACGATTGACCGGGTGGACGGGCCGCCCGACCCCATGATGATGCCGGTCCGCTCATCGGAGACCTCGTCGGGCGCGAGGCCGCTGTCGACGATCGCCTGATCCATCGCGACATGGTTCCAAGCGGTGCCGCCGCCGTGAAAGCGCATTGCCCGACGATCGACGACCTCTTCGGGGCGGAGCGTCGGCGCTCCCTGGACCTGGGAGCGAAAGCCGAGCTCGGCAAGTCGCTCAGCCCGCGTAATCCCCGATTTGCCGGCGTGAAGACTGGCGGTCACTTCCTGGGTGTTGTTGCCGATAGAGGACACGATGCCCATGCCGGTGACGACAACGCGCCTCATCCTTTCGTCTCCACCGTTACCCCGCCCGGCTCCGATCGGTTAGGCCAAGCCTGCGTTCGAAGGGCTGAACAGGCCGACGCGGATGTCCTTGACGCTATAGATCCGCCGGGCGTCGCCCTCCAACCATCCGTCGGCGACGCCAAGGATCAGCTTGCCTCTGAAGACACGCTTGATATCCACGCCGTAGACGACCCTTTTTATTGTTGGGAGCACTTGATCGGCGAACTTGACTTCCCCGACGCCGAGCGCGCGGCCCCGACCGGGCAATCCGAGCCAGCCGAGGAAGAATCCGGTCAATTGCCATAGGGCGTCCAGACCGAGACATCCCGGCATCACCGGATCGCCTTTGAAATGGCAATTGAAGAACCAAAGGTCGGGTCTGATGTCGAACTCCGCCCGCACTTCCCCCTTGCCGTTGGCCCCACCGGCTTCGGAAATCTCGCTGATCCGATCGAACATCAACATCGGCGGCAACGGTAGCTGGGCGTTGCCCGGTCCGAACAATTCTCCGCGACCGCAGGCGATCAGGTCCTCATAACTGAAACTCGTGCGCCGTCCATTCATGTGCGCGGTCTGTCCCTGGGATCGCGCCACGCGCGGGAGCCTCAAGCCGGCTTGGTAACACAGGCGCCCGCGTATCGAAAGCGTCGCGCCCGGTCGCCGGGATTTGGCCTTGGAATGGGGCAGTCATCCGCCGAGCGCCGGAAGACCTTGCTGCGGACTCGATCGAGAATGGGCGGGGCGGCGTTACGAAAGCGGTCAGTACGGCGGAAAGTCTGCCGAGGCGATGACGCCTTCGCTGGTGAGCACCGTCCATCGTCCGCCTTTGAACTCGATCCGTTCGACGCGCCCGGCGCCTGGGACAAGATCGCCCCGCCGCACCTCCTGCTCGCCGAAGCGCCCGCCGATCAGCGCGACGTCGCTTCGGGCGTCGAGGACGACATAGCCGCGCACCAGCGGTCTTGGCCGCTCGATCGAGCCGGTCGTCTCCATTGAAACGGCGCCGACCAGCTTGGGCGGGACTGGCGGCGGCTCCGCTTGCGCGGTCTGGGACGGAGCCGCGATCGGCGTGACGATTTTCTTCTCGAGCTTGTCGACGCGACCGGAAAGCTCAGTCGTCAACGTGCTGCCTTCGTGGTCCAAGCGCTCGCTGAGCTTGCTGACTTTTGCGCTCTCCTCATTGTCCAGCTTGTCGACGCGCTGGGCGAGCAGCGCCAGGGCCGAATTGAACTCGCGAGAGGAAACGGTTGTGGACTTCATGTCGCCGACCGACTGGCGCAAATCGGACAATTCGTCATGCGATCTGGCGGCGTCGATGGCGTCGAGACGCACCTTCAGCGACTTGATCGTCTGAGCCAGCGACTGGGTCTCCCTCGCGTGCTCGGCAAGGATGCCTGACTGCTGGCGATCCTCCCAAACCAGCGCTCCCGCGACCCCAACCACAACGGCGATCGCCGCCGCGGCGGCCAGAGCGAATCGCGGCGAGGAAGGCCTGTCCGACGACGGGGGCGCTTGAGGCCCGGGCGCAGAACTGGCTTCCGGATGAGCGGCGACGGGAACGAGTTCGCGCGAGGCGCTCCTCCGGCGAGAGTCACCAAACCCGTGACCGACGCTCAAATCCCTGCTTTCGCTCATCAACGGCATCCGCGCGACGACATGTTCCGGTCATTCTCCGCCATCGGCATTAATGAACCGTTGACCAATTCGTAGCGGCTAGCGGAAATTTCCGGCGCTCGAGGGGTCGACGGTGCCCCGGGCGCGGAAGACCCAAGGCAACGCGCCGCTCGCCGTCTCGACTTGGATTTTTTCGAAGCGCCCTGGGCCGCCAGACCTACGGCCGGGCTCCGTCGTCGCCGCCGCGCCGCCGACAAGCCTTGGCCCGAAAAGGCAGAGGCGTCAGCTCACGAAAGCGCGCCGAGCCTGAGCCCTGCAGCGTCGGCCCGAATGCGATCAATCATCGCGCGAACGCCGTTGGAGCGCTGCGGCGTCAGATGCTGCTCGAGGCCGAGCGCGCGAAAGGCGGCGTGCGCATCAATGGCAAGGATCTCTTCCGGCGTTCGATCGGAAAAAAGCGCGATTGCGATTGCGATCAGACCGCGCACGAGGTGGGAATCGCTGTCGCCGCGATAGCGCAGGGTCGTTCGGCCGTCGCCGTTCGCGGTCGGCTCGCATTCCAGCCACACCTGACTGACGCAGCCCCTGACCTTGTTGGCGTCGTTGTGGGCGGCCGCGTTTAGCGGCTCGAGCGTATGGCCCAGCTCGATGACGTAACGATATCGATCCTCCCAGTCATCGAGGGAGGCAAAATCGTCGCGTATGTCGTCGATCGCCGACAAGAAAACCCCATCACGTTTGTCTGTCCGGGGATCTTATATGGTTAGGCGCGGGCGGTCGAACAGCGCCCTGCCGGTCGGATTTCTCCTGTGAGGACCTGCGCGACGGCTCGGTCCGGTCTTTCCGGGCCGGAGCATCGGTCAAGCTCAACCCCGCGGGTGAAGGGCGAAAGCAATTGTGGGCGCAGAGCGCGGCGGCGACTTCGACGGCCGACTTCCAGCCATCCTGGTTCTGGCGCGAGCTCGGGATGACGGCGCTGGCGAGGCTTTCCAACAACGAACTGGCTACGGGGGGCATCGCGGTCGCCGTTGGCGCAAGGGCGGTCGGGCTCCCGGAATCGAACGGCATGGCGCTGTAGACCATCCCGAGCCAAAACGCGCTTTTCGCCACGAATCCCATGGCTGCCTCCAGCAATCCGGATCATTGCTTGGCGGAGCATAGGTCAAGAACGCTAACGCCGTTGTCGAAAGATGCCCTCGCGCTGGAGGTTCCTTATTCATATGTC